>NZ_BAAGPS010000073.1:0-63380 GCF_054783935.1 Streptomyces pseudoechinosporeus | reverse complement strand
CCTCCCACCCACCCGCACCCGGCGGAGCCCGTGCGCAGAGTGACCCGGCGCACTTCGGCCACGGATTGTGCATGTATCGCCCCGGTCGGGGCAGGGGCACTCAGCTCCTTGAAAGTGGCACGAGTGTGCCACAGGGGCATGGAACAGGAACGGAAGGCAGCACCGGCCATGGCGGGACCAGCGGAACGACAGGCGCAGAAGACGATTCACGTGGGCGGGGAGTGGCGTGAAGCCGTCTCCGGGGAGACACGTGAGGTGCTCGACCCGGCGGACGCCAAGCCGTTCGCCGTGGTTGCGGAGGGCGACGGGCGGGATGTGGACGCGGCCGTCGGCGCCGCCCGCCGTGCCTTCGACGAAGGGCCCTGGCCCCGTACCCCCGTCGCCGAGCGGAGCGCACTGCTGCGTCGTGTCGCCGATCTCCTCGTACGCGATCGTGAGCGGCTCGGGCTGCTGGAGAGCCGGGACGCCGGCAAGACGCTCGAGGAGGGGCGCGTCGACATCGACTGTGTCGCCGACGCCTTCCGGTACTTCGCCGATCTCGTCGTGGGAGAGGGCGGGGGGCGGGTCGTCGACGCCGGGTCCGACGACATCCACAGCGTTGTCGTGCACGAACCCATCGGCGTGTGCTCCATGATCACGCCCTGGAACTATCCGCTGCTGCAAGCGAGTTGGAAGATCGCGCCCGCACTCGCCGCCGGGAACACCTTCGTCATCAAGCCCAGCGAGATCACCCCCCTGACCACGATCGCCCTGGTGGAACTGCTCCAGGAGGCCGGGCTGCCCGACGGGGTCGCGAACATCGTCACCGGCCCCGGGCACACCGTGGGCGCCCGCCTCGCCGAGCACCCCGGCGTCGACCTCGTCTCCTTCACCGGCGGTCTCATCAGCGGAATCAAGGTCGCCCAGGCCGCCGCCGTCACCGTCAAGAAGGTCGCCCTCGAACTCGGCGGCAAGAACCCCAACGTCGTCTTCGCCGACGCCTGCGCCACGGAGGAAGGCTTCGACACCGCCGTCGACCAGGCCCTGAACGCCGCGTTCATCCACAGCGGCCAGGTCTGCTCCGCCGGCGGACGCCTCATCATCGAGGAGTCCGTACGCGAACGCTTCGTCGCCGAACTCGCCCGCCGGGCCGGGAAGATCCGGCTCGGGCGCGGCACCGAGGACGGCGTCGAGTGCGGGCCGCTCGTCTCCGAGCAGCAGCGGGAGAAGACCGAGGCGTACGTCGCTTCCGCCCTCGCGGAGGGCGCGGTGCTGCGGGCCGGCGGCAAGCGGCCCGAACCGTCGGAGCAGAGGCCCGCCACCGGGTACTTCTACGAGCCGACCGTCCTCGACCAGTGCCACCGCGAGATGAAGGTCGTACGCGAGGAGGTCTTCGGGCCCGTCCTGACCGTCGAGACGTTCCGTACGGAGGACGAGGCCGTCGCGCTCGCCAACGACACCGAGTACGGGCTCGCCGGCGCCGTCTGGACCGCCGACGCGGGCCGCGCCCGGCGCGTCGCCGGACGGCTGCGGCACGGCACCGTCTGGATCAACGACTTCCACCCCTACCTCCCGCAGGCGGAATGGGGCGGCTTCGGCAAGAGCGGCGTCGGGCGGGAGCTCGGGCCCGCCGGTCTCGCCGAGTACCGCGAGACCAAGCACGTGTACCAGAACCTCGCGCCGCAGCCGGTGCGTTGGTTCGCGGGCTGACGCCCACGCCCCCGCCGAAGATTCGCCGAGCGCAGCACCTTGTACGACTCCGAGGAGTAATCCCCCATGCCTGAGCAGCCCGTGCCCATCCACGAGCACACGTACGACTACGTCGTCATCGGCGGCGGTACCGCCGGCTCCGTCATCGCCTCCCGGCTGACAGAGAACCCGGACGTCACCGTCGCCGTCATCGAGGGCGGCCCCAGCGACGTCGGCCGCGAGGACGTCCTGACCCTGCGCCGCTGGATGGGGCTGCTCGGCGGGGAGCTGGACTACGACTACCCGACGACCCGGCAGCCGCGCGGCAACTCGTACATCCGGCACAGCCGCGCCCGGGTGCTCGGCGGCTGCTCCTCCCACAACACGCTCATCGCGTTCAAGCCGCTGCCGTCCGACTGGGACGAGTGGGAGGCGGCCGGTGCCAAGGGCTGGGGCGCGGTGCCGATGGAGGCGTACTACGCCCGGCTGCGCAACAACATCGTCGCCGTCGACGAGAAGGACCGGAACGCCATCGCCCGCGACTTCGTCGACGCCGCGCAGGCCACGCTCGGAGTGCCGCGCGTCGAGGGCTTCAACAAGAAGCCGTTCACCGAGGGCGTCGGCTTCTTCGACCTCGCGTACCACCCGGAGAACAACAAGCGGTCGAGTGCCTCGGTCGCCTACCTTCACCCCTTCCTGGACCGCCCGAACCTGACGATCCTGCTGGAGACCTGGGCGTACCGGCTGGAGCTGGACGGGACGCGGGCGCGCGGCGTGCACGTACGGACCAAGGACGGCGAGGAGATCCTCGTACGCGCGGAGAATGAAGTCCTGTTGTGTGCGGGTGCCGTGGACTCGCCACGGCTGCTTCTGCACTCCGGTATCGGGCCCGCCCGCGATCTGGAGGCGCTCGGCATCCCCGTCGTGCATGACCTGCCTGGCGTCGGCGAGAACCTGCTCGACCACCCGGAGTCGGTGATCGTCTGGGAGACGAACGGGCCGATTCCCGAGAACTCCGCGATGGATTCCGACGCGGGTTTGTTCGTGCGCCGGGATCCCGAACAGCCGGGCCCCGACCTGATGTTCCACTTCTACCAAATTCCGTTCACGGACAACCCGGAGCGACTGGGGTACGAACGCCCCGCCCATGGCGTCTCCATGACTCCGAACATCCCCAAGCCGCGCAGTCGCGGCAGGCTCTATCTGACCAGCGCCGACCCGGCCGAGAAGCCCGCCCTCGACTTCCGTTACTTCACGGACGAGGACGACTACGACGGCCGCACCCTGGTCGACGGGATCAGGATCGCCCGCGAGATCGCCAAGTCCGAGCCGCTGGCGGGCTGGTTGAAGCGCGAGGTGGCCCCCGGTCCCGACGTCACGGGCGACGAGGAGCTCAGCGTGTACGCGCGGTCGGTGGCGCACACGGTGTACCACCCGGCGGGAACCTGCCGGATGGGCGCCCCGGACGACTCACTCGCCGTCGTCGACCCGCGGTTGAGGATCCGTGGTCTGGACGGCATCCGGATCGCCGACGCCTCCGTCTTCCCGGCGATGCCCGCGGTGAACCCGATGATCGGGGTGCTCATGGTCGGGGAGAAGTGTGTCGACCTGATCGGAGGTGGCGAGTGATGGCCACGTGAACTCCCGCCGAAGCCACCGCCGTTGAGTCCTCCTTCTCCGTCGCCCGTTCCGGATCGGCGACCCCGGCGCTGGGTGTCGCGAGCGCCGGAAAACCGGCCTCGGCGAACACGCGTGCGCTGGCGGCGTCCCATGGGCCGGGGAGGATCTGGGGATCGCCCGGAGCGCGGCCCACGTGCAGCGTGCGGAACGTTTCGATCTTGTTCACCACGCAGATCCTCCCGGCGGGATTCGGCGGCTGACCATCAGCCGGTTCCACCCGTTGATAACGGTGATCAGCCCGATGAGATGGGCGAGTTGGGTGTCATCGAAGTGTCGCGCCGCCCGTTCGTACACCTCGTCCGGCACGTAGCCGTCGGTCAGGACCGTGACCGCCTCCGTCAGCGCGAGCGCGGCCCGCTCCCGTTCGTCGTAGACGTCCTCGGCCTCCTCCCAGGCGGCGAGGAGATCGAGCTGCGGCTCGCTCACCCCGTGCCTGCGGGCGATCTCAAGGTGCATGTCGAGGCAGAACGCGCAGTGGTTGAGCTGCGAGGCGCGGATCTGGACCAGCTCGGCGAGCCCGGGGTCGCCGAGGCCCTGCTTGGCGGCGGCGCTCAGCGCGGACATGGCCTTGCCGACTTCGGGGTCGAGGTGGGTGGTCCGCGCCGTCACTTGTGCTGCCCCGGCTGGTAGTGCCCCGGGGTCATACGGAAGGTCACCCCGAACCGGTTCCACGCGTTGATCACTGCGATCGCGGAGATCAACTGCGCCAGCTCGGCCTCGTCGAAGTGCTTGGCGGCCTTCTCGTACACCTCGTCGGACACGAAACCATCCGTCAGGATGGTCACCGCCTCGGTCAGCTCCAGCGCCGCGAGTTCCTTTTCGGTGTAGAAGTGCCGCGACTCGTCCCAGGCGCTGAGCTGGATGATCCGCTCGACGCTCTCGCCTGCCGCGAGGGCGTCCTTGGTGTGCATGTCGATGCAGAAGGCGCAGTGATTGATCTGTGAGGCGCGGATCTTCACCAACTCGTACAGCTTGTGGTCAAGACCCTGCTTGGCGGCCGTGTCGAGGCGGATCATCGCCTTGTAGACCTCGGGGGCGAGCTGGGCCCAGTGCATCCGGGCCGGCTGTTCGGGTGCGTACTCCGCGGCCGTCGTGTCGTCGTTCGTAGTCATGCCCTCGACCCTAGGAGCGAAGTAGCCCAGGGGTATGGTCCATTTTTATGGCGAAATCATGGGCCACTTTGGGCGTCGACCTGCACGTCGACCTGCATGCCGAACTGACCGGCCCCGGCCTGCGCCGAGGGCTCACCGACGCGCTGCGCGAGGCCGTGCGCGGCGGGCGGCTCGCGCCCGGGACGCGGCTGCCTTCGTCGCGGTCGCTCGCCGCCGACCTCGGCATCGCGCGCAACACGGTCGCCGACGCGTACGCCGATCTCGTCGCCGAGGGCTGGCTCACCGCACGCCAGGGCTCGGGCACGCGCGTGGCGGAACGGGCCGTGGCGGCGCCGGACTCGTCAGCGGCTCCACGGCCGCGCTCGCCGCGCGGGCCGACGTACGACCTCGTACCCGGCACCCCCGACTTCGCCTCGTTCCCCCGCGCCGAGTGGCTGAAGGCGGCCCGCCGCGCACTGGCCACGGCGCCGCACGACGCCCTCGGCTACGGCGACCCGCGAGGCCGCGTCGAACTCCGCACCGCCCTCGCCGCCTACCTGGCCCGCGCCCGCGGCGTACGCGCCGATCCCGAACGCATCGTCATCTGCTCCGGCTTCGCCCACGGCCTGCGCCTGCTCGGCACGGTGCTGCGGCAGCGGGGGCTGCGCTCGCTCGCCGTGGAGTCGTACGGGCTTGACGTGCACTGGAAGTTGGCGGAGGCGGCGGGGCTGCGGACCATGCCGCTGCCGTTCGACGAGTCGGGTACGTCCACGGATGGCCTGGCGGGTGCGGGTACGGGGGTGGGGGCGGCCTTCGCCGATGCCCGGGCGATCCTGCTGACCCCTTCGCACCAGTTCCCGATGGGCGTACCACTGCAGTCCGACCGGCGGGCCGCCCTCGTGGACTGGGCGCGGCGGACCGGCGGGCTGATCCTGGAGGACGATTACGACGGGGAGTTCCGTTACGACAGGCAGCCGGTGGGGGCGCTTCAAGGACTCGACCCGGATCGCGTCGTGTACCTGGGCACCGCGAGCAAGTCCCTGGCTCCCGGGCTGCGGCTCGGCTGGATGGTTCTGCCGCCGTCGCCGGCGTCGGAGGTCACGTCGGCGAAGGGCGGGACGGACTCGTGCGGGGTCCTGGACCAGCTGACCCTGGCGGAGTTCATCACCTCGGGGGCGTACGACCGCCATGTCCGCGCGGCCCGCCTCCGCTATCGCCGCCGCCGCGACCAACTCGTCACGGCGCTTGCTTCCCACGCCCCTTCGGTACGGGCCACCGGCATCGCGGCCGGCCTTCACGCCGTCCTCCAACTCCCGCCCGGCACCGAGCAGTCGGTGGTCCAGGCAGCTGCTTGGCAGGGCCTGGCGGTCCACGGCCTGACCCGCTACCGCCACGCGGACACCGCGACCGACCCGTACGACGCCCTCGTCGTGGGCTACGGCACACCACCGGACCACGCCTGGACGGGCGCACTGGACGCCTTGTGCAGGGTGCTGCCTTAAGAGCTCCGAATGCGGCGGCCACGGTCATGATCCATAAGCTGAGGGCCGAGAACTTGATGGTGAACGGTCACGGGGGAGCGGACATGGCGGACTCACGACGGCAACTGCGGTCGGGCACGGTCGTACTCGGCGGGATGGGGCTCTTGGCGGCGGCACTCACCGCCCTCCTCCCCGCCCATCTCTACGGCCCTCGCGAACTCGCCACCACCACCGGTTACGTCGCCAAGCCCCTCCTCGGCCGCGAGGGCGCCGGCGTCACGGTCCACGACCCCGGAAACGCCGCGGTGATCCGTGAAGAACCTTGCTGCTACCAGGAGTTGGCCCCCCTTCCCTCCTTCGACGGCAACCGTGTCGTCCTCGGCGCCTGGGTCGTCGAGCACGAGTCGGCGGGCCTCGGCATCCGCGAGTCCTCCGGCCTGATCACGGACGAGTACGCCCGCTTTCTGCCGCACGTGATCCTCTGAGCGTCAGTGATTCTCTGAGTCCCGGTGATCCTCTGAATCCGGCGAATCTCTAAGCGGCCTCGGGGAGGTGGGGTGCGTTCCCGCGTCGTCCGGTGCTGGGGGCACCTCTGGGGGCACCCCCAGCGGTAGCTGGGGGAGGTAGCTGGGGGAGGTAGCTGGGGGAGCATCGGCGTGCTGCCGCATCGCCCTCGTACTGGACGTACTTGGGTGATGCGGCAGTGCGGCGAGGTGCCGTGCCTGGGGGTACCTCCCACGCCTTTAAGGCAGTGGGGGAGGCGTGGGGGCGTGCCTCACCTCCCCGAGGCCGCTTAGGCGCCCAGTACCGCCCGGAGTTGGGCCAGCCCCCAGTCCAGGTCCTCCTTACTGATCACCAGCGGCGGCGCGATCCGGATGGTGGAACCGTGGGTGTCCTTGACCAGCACACCCCGGTCCATCAGCTTTTCCGAGACCTCACGGCCCGTGCCGTACGCCGGCGCGATGTCGATCCCCGCCCACAGCCCGCGCCCCCGGACCTGCGTCACCCTGCCCGTGTCGCGCAACACCTCCAGCTCGCGATGCAGATGATCACCCAGCTCCGCGGACCGCGCCTGGAACTGACCGGACCGCAGCATGGCGATGACCTCGATCGCCACCGCACAGGCCAGCGGATTCCCGCCGAACGTCGAACCGTGCTCTCCGGGCCGGAACAAGCCGAGCACCTCGGCGCTCGACACCACCGCCGACACCGGCACGACCCCGCCCCCGAGCGCCTTGCCCAGCACATACATGTCCGGCACCACACCCTCGTGCTCACACGCGAAGGTCCGGCCCGTCCGCCCCAGCCCTGACTGGATCTCATCCGCGATGAACAGGACATTCCGCTCGCGCGTCAACTTCCGTACGCCCGCGAGATAACCGGCCGGCGGCACCCGCACCCCCGCCTCGCCCTGGATCGGTTCCAGCAGCACGGCGACGGTGTTCTCCGTGATCGCCTCGCGCATCGCGGTCAGATCGCCGTACGGCACGATCTCGAAGCCCGGCGTGTACGGGCCGAAGTCCGCCCGCGCCTCCGCATCCGTGGAGAAGCTGATGATCGTCGTCGTACGCCCGTGGAAGTTGTCGCCCGCCACGACGATCTTCGCCATACCGTCGAGCACGCCCTTGACCCGGTACCCCCACTTCCGCGCGGTCTTCACGGCCGACTCCACCGCCTCCGCGCCCGTGTTCATCGGCAGCACCATCTCCATGCCGCACAGCTCCGCCAGCCGCGCGCAGAACTCGGCGAACCGGTCGTGATGAAACGCCCGCGACGTCAGCGTCACCCGCTCCAGCTGCGCTCTGGCCGCGTCGATCAGCCGTCTGTTGCGGTGCCCGAAATTGAGCGCGGAGTATCCGGCCAGCAGATCGAGAAAACGGCGCCCCTCGACATCCGTCATCCACGCCCCGTCCGCCGTGGCCACGACGACCGGCAGCGGGTGGTAGTTGTGCGCGCTGTGCGCTTCGGCCGAGGCGATCAGCGCCTCCGTACGGGTCACGGGATCCATGGGATCTCCATTCCTCACGGCACGTTTCTCTCAGGGCACCGGGCGGTTTGTGGCCCCTTCCCATCGTCGCCTGCATCGTCGCTCGCATGGTGGACTCGGGGACCTGGCGATCAGGCGGGGCCGGTAGGCTGACCGGCGGGCCGTGACTGGCGCGCTGGGATGGGACCGACCATCGGGGAGCGGCCCGTGACGAACAAGTGCCGTGCGCCTGGGCCGAACCGTGAACGCTGAACGCCACGTCCGGAGGTCCCTCATGTCCGACCACTCTGCGCCCCTCTCCACCGAATCCACCGCCTTCCGCAGCGCCCTCGAAGTGATCCGTGCCGTCGAGCCCCGGGTCGCCGACGCCATCGGCCAGGAGGTCGCCGACCAGCGCGAGATGCTCAAGCTGATCGCCTCCGAGAACTACGCCTCTCCGGCCACCCTGCTGGCCATGGGCAACTGGTTCAGCGACAAGTACGCCGAGGGCACCGTCGGCCGCCGCTTCTACGCCGGCTGCCGCAACGTCGACACCGTCGAAGCCCTCGCCGCCGAGCACGCCCGCGAACTCTTCGGCGCCCAGCACGCCTACGCCCAGCCGCACTCCGGCATCGACGCCAACCTCGTCGCCTTCTGGGCCGTCCTCGCCGACCGCGTGGAGGCCCCGGCGCTCGCGAAGGCCGGTGTCCGTAACGTCAACGACCTCTCCGAGGCCGACTGGGCCGAGCTCCGCCAGGCCTTCGGCAACCAGCGCATGCTCGGCATGTCCCTGGACGCCGGCGGCCACCTCACCCACGGCTTCCGCCCGAACATCTCCGGCAAGATGTTCGACCAGCGTTCCTACGGCACCGACCCCGCCACCGGCCTCATCGACTACGAGGCCCTGCGCACCTCCGCCCGTGAGTTCAAGCCCCTGATCATCGTCGCCGGCTATTCCGCGTACCCCCGTCTTGTGAACTTCCGCATCATGCGTGAGATCGCCGACGAGGTCGGCGCGACGCTGATGGTCGACATGGCGCACTTCGCCGGCCTCGTCGCCGGCAAGGTCCTCACCGGCGACTTCGACCCCGTCCCGCACGCCCAGATCGTCACGACCACCACCCACAAGTCGCTGCGCGGCCCGCGCGGCGGCATGGTCCTGTGTGACGACTCCCTCAAGGACCAGGTCGACCGCGGCTGCCCGATGGTGCTCGGCGGCCCCCTTCCGCATGTCATGGCCGCCAAGGCCGTCGCGCTCGCCGAGGCCCGCCGCCCCGAGTTCCGCGACTACGCCCAGGCCGTCGTCGACAACTCCCGCGCCCTCGCCGAGGGCCTGATGCGCCGCGGCGCCACCCTCGTCACCGGCGGCACCGACAACCACCTCAACCTGATCGATGTCGCCTCCTCCTACGGCCTCACCGGCCGCCAGGCCGAGACCGCCCTGCTCGACTCGGGCATCGTCACCAACCGCAATGCCATCCCCGCCGACCCCAACGGCGCCTGGTACACCTCCGGCATTCGCATCGGCACCCCCGCCCTCACCACGCGTGGCCTGGGAACCGCCGAGATGGACGAGGTCGCCGGCCTGATCGACCGGGTCCTCACGACCACGGAGCCCGGCACGACCGCGAAGGGCGCTCCCTCCAAGGCCCAGCACGTGCTCGACCCGAAGGTCGCGGACGAGATCTCCCACCGGGCCACGGATCTGGTGGCCGCGTTCCCGCTGTACCCGGAGATCGACCTGGGCTGAGGCCACCGGGAGGCGACTGCTCGTCTCACAAGTCGATCAGTTCCTGTCGTGGTTCCCGCGGCGGCCCGGAGTCGTGCTGTGCGCGGCGTATCAGGAGGCCGCCGCCGGAGCCCAGGGCCAGGCCCGCCGCGAGACCCGGTATCGCCCACCACCAGTCGGTTCCGTCGTCTGCCCCTATGGCGGCCGTAGTCGCGGAGGTCTCCTCGGCGTCGGGCGGAACCGCGGCCGATGTGTCGTCCGACGCATCTTTCGGTCCCGAATCCGGGTTCGTCCCCTCTGGGTGTTTGCTCATGACGCTGAGGTCGGTGAGCAGGGACCGGAGCTCGTCGGGCTTCTCCGCCCGGTGCCAGACCTCCTTCGGCGGCTTCGACCCATCAGGCGCCAGTTTGAGCTGTGTGAGGATCCAGACGCTCCGGGAGCCGGTCACGTCGGGGTGCACCATGTCCACCCGCCAGGGAGTGACGTCATGGATCATCCATGTGATGTTGATCCGACGGCCTATGGAGTCGAGGTCCGGCGGCTTCTCCTGCAACCTCTTGAGGTCGCCGCCCTCCTGGGGGAGCAGGTCCCTCAGTCGCATGTATTCCTCGTCGCTGCTGTACAACGACGCCGTCTCCCCGCTGCTGGGCGATGCCAGCAGCACACTCGTCGGCCCGCCCGCCACCGCAGCCGACGCGCCCGTCAGCACCAGAGCGAGCGCAGCCGCCAACGCCCCGGCTGCCGCCGCCAGTTCACGAACCCTGCGCATCGGACCCCCAGTCGATCCCGGATGCGGCCCGTCCGCACCCTGTCACTTCTGGTACACCGCTCGACCCGCCGAGGTTCCCACTTGTCCCGCACGAGTTCAGACCACTCCACGCCCCTGCTCCCCACTCCACGGACCCCAATCCACTGGCTCCTACTCCACGGACTCCGCGACAGCCACGGCTCGCTCCCGCGAGTCCACCCCCTCAAGCCGCAGCGTCCGCTGCTCCCCCCGGTGCTGCCACAGCAGCGTCGGCCCCGCCGTGCGGACCGTCCTGGCGTACTCGTGGCCCCGGTCGTCGACCAGGGCGAGCTCGAGGCGGTGGGGCTCGGCGAACCACAGGCCCGAGTCGCCGTTCACCGTGGCCGGTTCGTACGGCACCGTCGTCGACTTCCAGAAGAGCGGAGAGAGCGTCGCCCGGAACTGGTCGAGCCGTATCACCTCGCCGCCCCCGGTGTGCCAGCACAGCGAGAGGACCCGGCGGTCGGCCGACACCTGCGCGGCCGACGGGCGCCCCAACTCCCTTGGCAGCAGCGGCTCGAACCCCGCCCGCCGCGCAGCCCCGGCCACCGTCAGGCCCTGCTCGCAGCCCGGCACCGGAGACGGAGAAGCGTGCGGCCCCGGCTTGTACCGCACCTCGACGCCGCCGAAGCCGAACCAGTCGACGACCGCCGCCCGCACCGGAGGCGTGAGCACCAGCACCGTCAGCAGTCCGCACAGCGCGGCGGTCAGCGAACGCCAGCGCTGCCGCGCCCACCGCCGAGCCGACCGGATCCGCGTCGCCGGTCCCGTCGGCTCGGCCACCGGCACCGGCACCTCCTCGGCCAGTATCTGCTCCAGCACCCGCTCGACCATCGACTCGGTCCCGCTCGCACCCGGCGGATTCAGTGACCGTCCGAGCGCGCGCAACTCCTCGGGCAGCCGGTCCGAGCTCCCGCGCGCACGCCCCGGCTCCCCGGAGGTACGACCGCCCGGGGACTCCGCGCCCCCGTGCTCGTACGACTCACTCATGCTCATCACCTCCTTCCCGAGGCTGGAAATCGGGCAGCAGCCGCTTCAGCTTGCGCAACGCACGATTGAGCCGGGACTTGACCGTCCCGCGCGGCCAGCCCAGGGCCTGGGCCGTCTCCGGCTCGTCCATCTCCAGCAGATAGCGGTACGTGACGACCAGCCGGTGCTCCTCGCTCAGCCGGTCCAGAGCGGCCAGCAGCGCCGCCCGGCGCTCGACCTCCAGCGCCGCGACCGCCGGGTCCGCCGACTCCGGTATCACCGGCTCCGCCTCCACGAGTGCGGCCTCGCGGCCGGCCAGGGTCCGCTGGCGCACTGCCGTCCGCACTGTGTTCCTCGTCTCATTGGCGACGATCGAGAGCAGCCACGGCTTGAATGCCGCGCCGTCCCGAAAGCGCCCCAACGTGCAGTACGCCTTGAAGAAGGCCTGCTGCACCACGTCCTCCGCGTCCGCACCCGCGCCCAGTGCCACGGCCGCTCTGAGTGCGATGCCCGTGTGGGCACGCACCAGCTCCGCATACGCCTCCGGCTCTCCGGCGCGTACGCGTGCGATCACCGCGGCCTCATCGACGATGCGGCCCCCCTCCCGCGTTCTCACACTCTTGTTACACCGCCGGAGACAGATCGGTTCCCACCTGTTTCCGACCAGTTCCGGAGCGACTCCTGACACCTGAGAGAATGACGTCATGGCTTCTGACAGTCCCCGCGTGCTTTCTGGAATCCAGCCCACCGCAGGCTCGTTCCACCTCGGCAATTACCTCGGCGCCGTCCGTCAGTGGGTGGCCCTGCAGGAGACCCACGACGCGTTCTACATGGTCGTCGACCTGCATGCGATCACCCTTCCCCAGGACCCCGCCGAGCTGCGCTCCAACACCCGGCTCGCCGCCGCCCAGCTGCTGGCCGCCGGGCTCGACCCGGAGCGCTGCACGCTCTTCGTCCAGAGCCATGTCCCCGAGCACGCGCAGCTCGCCTGGATCATGAACTGCCTCACCGGGTTCGGCGAGGCGTCCCGTATGACGCAGTTCAAGGACAAGTCCGCGCGGCAGGGCGCCGACCGGGCCTCCGTGGGCCTGTTCACGTACCCGATCCTCCAGGTCGCGGACATCCTGCTGTACCAGGCCAACGAGGTGCCGGTCGGCGAGGACCAGCGGCAGCACATCGAGCTGACACGCGATCTCGCCGAGCGCTTCAACGGCCGCTTCGGGCAGACGTTCACGGTCCCGTCGCCGTACATCCTCAAGGAGACGGCGAAGATCTACGACCTCCAGGACCCGTCGATCAAGATGAGCAAGTCGGCGTCGACTCCGAAGGGCCTCATCAACCTCCTCGACGAGCCCAACGCGACCGCCAAGAAGGTCAAGAGCGCGGTCACCGACACCGGCACGGACATTCGCTACGACGCAGAGAACAAGCCGGGCATCAGCAATCTGCTGAGCATCTACTCCACCCTCACCGGCGCCGGTATCGAGGAACTGGAACAGAGGTACGCCGGCAAGGGCTACGGTGCGCTCAAGACGGACCTGGCCGAGGTCATGACCGACTTCGTGACGCCGTTCCGGGAGCGTACGCAGCAGTATCTGGACGACCCGGAGACGCTCGACTCGATCCTGGCCAAGGGTGCGGAGAAGGCGCGTGCCGTCGCCGCGGAGACGCTCTCCCAGGCGTACGAGAAGGTGGGCTTCCTGCCCGCCAAGCACTGACCGAGGCACTGACACCCGGGATCGGGCCCGACGGCCGTACAGTCGTAAGCCGTACGGAAACAGGGGACACACAGGACCAGGGGCCGTCCCTGTTCGCCGGAAGCGTCCGGAACAACAGCGCAAGCACCACAACGGCAAGCACAACAGCAAGCGCAACAGCGAGCACAACGACAGGAGACGACGTGGGGACCGTAACGATCGGTGTGTCGATCGCGGTCCCGGAGCCACACGGCAGCCTGCTCCAGGAGCGGCGCACAGGCTTCGGCGACGCCGCCGCTTCCGGCATCCCCACCCATGTCACGCTGCTGCCGCCGACGGAGGTCGACGACTCGGCGCTGCCCGCGATCGAGGCGCATCTCGTCGAGGTCGCGGCGGCCGGGCGTCCCTTCCCGATGCGGCTGAGCGGCACAGGAACCTTCCGCCCGCTGTCGCCTGTTGTGTACGTGCAGGTCGTCGAGGGTGCCGAGGCCTGTACGTGGCTGCAGAAGCAGGTCCGGGACGCATCCGGGCCCGTGGCACGCGAACTGCAGTTCCCGTACCACCCCCATGTCACGGTGGCGCACGGCATCGACGACGAGGCGATGGACCGGGCGTACGAGGAGCTGTCCGAGTACGAGGCCGAATGGCCGTGCACCGGTTTCGCGCTCTACGAGCAGGGCGCCGACGGCGTGTGGCGCAGGCTCCGCGACTTCGTCTTCGGGGGAGCGGTGCTGCCTGAGCAGACGAGCGCGCCCACGCAGGGCGACACCACGTTGCCCACGCACTGATCTGCTCTTTCGGGGTACCCCGGACATGGGTCCTCGGCAAAGAGGGCAGGTTCGGATCATGGACTGGCTGAAAAAGCTCCCCGGCATCGGGCCGGTTGTCACGCGTCTGATGGCCACGCACGCGTGGCGCTCGTACGAACGCCTGGATCGCGTGAAGTGGACGCGGCTCGCCGCCGCGATGACCTTCATCAGCTTCGTCTCGCTCTTCCCGCTGATCACCGTCGCCGCCGCGGTGGCCGCCGCGACCCTCGACGAGAAGGGGCAACGAGAGCTCGAGGACAAGATCGCCGAGCAGATCCCGGGCATCTCCGACCAGTTGGACATCGGCGGACTGGTGAACAACGCCGGCACCGTCGGCGTCATCGCGGGCGCTGTCCTGCTGTTCACCGGCATCGGCTGGGTCGGCTCCATGCGCGAGTGCCTGCGGGCGGTGTGGGAGCTGCCCGAGCCCGACGAGAACCCCGTACTGCGCAAGGCCAAGGACGCCGGGGTCCTCGTCGGCCTCGGCGGCGCCGTGCTCGTCACGATCGCCGTGTCCACCGTCGCGGCGACGATGGTCGGCTGGACCTCCCGGCAGCTCGGCATCGACGAAGGCGGCTGGGGCGGCGCGCTGCTGCAGACCACCGCATTCGCCATCGCCGTCCTCGCCGACTTCCTGCTCCTCCTGTACGTCCTGACGCTGCTGCCCGGCGTCGAGCCGACCCGCCGCCGGCTGTTCACCGCGGCGCTGATCGGCGCCGCCGGGTTCGAGCTGCTGAAGCTGCTGCTCAGCGGCTACATCAAGGGCGTCGCCTCGAAGAGCATGTACGGCGCCTTCGGGGTGCCCGTCGCGCTGCTGCTGTGGATCAACTTCACCGCGAAACTGGTGCTCTTCTGCGCCGCCTGGACGGCGACGCGGAAGAACGACTCCCCGGACGCTCCCGCAGAGGACTCCTCCGACGACTCCTCAAGCGACTCTTCCGAGGGCACCGAAGGGGCGGACGTCAGGGGCGCGGCCGGCGGCGCACCAGGTCGGGCAGCGGCCAGCGGCGGTTGACGAGGAACACCCCGCCGGCGAGGAGCACGAGCACGCCCCCGGTGATCCCCAGCGCGACACCGACGCCGCCCGTACTCGTCTCCTGCGCCGAGGCGGCGACGGGGCTGCCGTCACCGGACCCGCCCGCCTCACCGGAGGCCTCCGCATCCGGCTGCGTACCCGTGTCCACGCCCTTCGGCGGCACCAGCTCACCCACCGGCTCGACCTTGTCCGCCGCCTGGAAACCCCAGTCGAGAAGGCGGGCGGTCTCCTTGTAGACCTCGTTGGCCTCCTCCTTCTCGGGGTTCATGATGGTGACGAGAAGCACCTTGCCGTCGCGTTCGGCGACCCCGGTGAAGGTGGAGCCCGCGTTCGAGGTGTTGCCGTTCTTCACACCCGCGATGCCCCTGTAGACGTCGAGGCCGTAGTCGCCGGTCAGGAGCCGGTTGGTGTTCTGGATCTCGAAGGGCTTACGGGTCGTCTTGCCCTTCTTGTTCTTCTTCGTCTCGCCCGGGAACTTGGCGCGCACGGTCGAGGCGTACTCCCGGAAGTCCTTCTTCTGCAGGCCGGAGCGGGCGATAAGGGTCAGGTCGTACGCCGATGACACCTGCCCCACCTCGTCGTAGCCGTCCGGGCTGACCACGTGCGTGTCGAGGGCCTGGAGCTCCTCGGCGTGCGCGTTCATGTCCTCGACGGTCTGCTCGACGCCGCCGTTCATCGCGGACAGTACGCGTACGGCGTCGTTGCCGGAGCGAAGGAAGACGCCGAGCCACAGGTCGTGGACCGTGTACGTCTCGTCCTCCTTGATGCCGACCATGCTGGAGCCCGGGCCGATGCCCGCCAGGTCGGAGGGCACCACCTTGTGCTTCTCCTCCTTGTTGAACTTCGGCAGCAGCGTGTCCGCGAACAGCATCTTCAGGGTGCTCGCCGGGGCCAGCCGCCAGTGCGCGTTGTGCGCGGCCAGGACATCGCCGGACTCGGCGTCCGCGACGATCCAGGAGCGCGCGCTCAGGTCCTTCGGGAGCACCGGGGCGCCGGTGCCGAGGTTCACCTGGGTGCCCGCCTTGCCGAGTTGGGCACCGCCCACGGTCGACATGTCCGCCGGGGGCGTGGCGCTCGGCGATGCGCTGGCCTTGGGGGTCGCCTTCTGACTCGGTGTCGGCGTTCCGTCCGCGACAGCGGGCGCGGTGGCGATCGCGGTCGCGGTGAGCGACAAGGTCAGCAAGGTGGCGGAAGTGACCAGCAAGGAGGACTTGGTGGTCTTTTTCGTGGCGGACACGGTCGAGAACGTACCTGGCCCCGGACGCGGAGCCGCACCGCCCTCCCCACTGCCGCGGCCCTCTCCACTGCGACCCTCTGTGCTGAGGCTCTCCTCACCCCGGACGCGGCCACCACTCGACGACAGCGATACTGAACGTATGAAGCTCAGCCGTCCCGTCTCCTGGTTCCTGCTCGCCTTCGGGGTGTGGAGCTGGGTCATCTGGATCACTTTCGTCAAGAATCTTTGGGCGGACGGGAGTGGGCTCGCCTTCGACGACGTGGGCGATCCGACTGGGTACTTCTGGGTGCACCTGACGCTCGCCGTTGTCTCCTTTGTCCTTGGGACGGTCGTCGGGTTCATCGGGTTGCGCGGAGTTCGCGCCATTCACCGCACGTCATAACAGGAGCCTCCGCGTGACCATCGTCTTTGTGCTCATCATCTTGCTGGTTCTGGCCCTCTTCGGCGGGCTGCATTGGTACATGTGGCGTCGCCTGGTGCGCGACACGACCACCGGGCCGGGGCTCGCCCGGCGCGTGGGCGCCGCCGTGTTCATCGCCGGGCCGCTGCTCTTCGTCGCGGCGATGGTCGTCGGGCGGGCCGGGGCGCCGTTCTGGCTCAAACAGGTGCTCGGGTGGCCGGGGTTCATGTGGCTGGCCATCATGCTCTATCTCACGCTCGCGTTGCTCGTGGGAGAGGTCGTACG
This sequence comes from Streptomyces pseudoechinosporeus, assembly GCF_054783935.1. Taxonomy (NCBI): domain Bacteria; kingdom Bacillati; phylum Actinomycetota; class Actinomycetes; order Kitasatosporales; family Streptomycetaceae; genus Streptomyces; species Streptomyces pseudoechinosporeus. The sequence continues at coordinate 46,545 of NZ_BAAGPS010000073.1, read as the reverse complement.
GCCCCTCGTACGGTGGGTTGTCGAGCGACGTTCAGCACCTGACGCACCTGAGGCGCCTGACGCACCTGAAGCAGTGGGCGAGCGCGAGCCGGTGGCCGTTGCCGCGCCTGACGCCGTCGTGGGGGCGGGGGCGGGAGAGCCCGGCTCCGGCGCCACGGAGCCCGTTTCCGAGGGCAAGGGCAAGGGCGAGGACACTCCTGACGACGGTTCGGAGACCGCGGCAACGTCCGGTCCTGCCGCCAGTGGTCCCTCCCGGCGTCTGTTCGTGTCGCGTGTCGTCGGTGGCGCCGCTGCCGCCGCCGCGTTGGGGACAGTCGGGTACGGGACGTACGGCGTGCTGCGCGGGCCGAAGGTGAAGCGGATCACCGTGCCGCTGGCCAAACTGCCGCGGAGCGCGCACGGGTTCCGGATCGCCGTGGTCAGCGATATGCACCTGGGGCCCGTGCTCGGGCGTGGGTTCACCCAGAAGGTCGTCGACACCATCAACTCCACTCAGCCCGACCTCATCGCGGTCGTGGGCGATCTCGTCGACGGCACCGTGAAGGACCTCGGTCCTGCCGTCGCGCCGCTCGCCCAGCTGAGGGCGCGGCACGGCTCGTACTTCGTCACCGGCAACCACGAGTACATCTCCGGCGCCGAACAGTGGGTCGAGCACGTACGCGAACTGGGGATGACGCCCATGCAGAACGTGCGTACGGAGATGCCCGGCTTCGACCTCGCCGGTGTCAACGACGTGTCGGGTGAGGACGAGGGGCAGGCGCCCGACTACGAGAAGGCGCTCGGCGACCGCGACCGGGCACGCGCGTGCGTGCTGCTCGCCCATCAGCCGGTGCAGATCCACGACGCCGTGGACCACGGCGTGGAACTCCAGCTCTCCGGCCACTCGCACGGCGGTCAGCTCTGGCCCGGCAACTTCGTCGCGGCCCTCGCCAACCCGACCGTCGCGGGCCTGGAGCGCTACGGCGACACGCAGTTGTACGTCTCCCGGGGCGCCGGCGCGTGGGGGCCGCCGACGCGGGTGGGCGCGCCGTCCGACATCACGGTCGTGGAACTGGCTTCCAGGCAGGCCTGACTGCCCCGGGGTCCGGGCTCCCAGCCGTCAGCCGTCAGTTGCATGTCCGGGCGGCAGTGTCACCGTCACCGCAAGCCCCTTGCCCGGAGCCGTCCGGACCGTGACCTCGCCCCCGTGCGAGGTCACCACGCCCTGCACGATCGCCATCCCCAGGCCGCTGCCCGCACCGCCGCCCGCCCGGAAGAACCGGTCGAAGATCCGCGCCGCGTCCTCCTCCGCGAGCCCCGGCCCCTCGTCCGCGACACACAGCCGTACAACTCCGTCCTGGCGCTCCAGAGCGAGGGTGGCCGGTACGTCGGCGGGCGTGTGCGTGCGTATGTTGCCGACGAGGTTGCCGAGGACCTGGCGCAGTCCCGACTCGTCGGCCTGTACGAGCAGGGCACCGTCGGCGTCCACCGTCACCGGGCGGTCCGGCTGCTGGGCCCGCAGGTCCTCGGCGGCGTCGCGCACGAGACGGCTCAAGTCGACGTTCTTGAAGCGCAGTTCGGGCTGCTGGTCGAGGCGTGCCAGGATGAGCAGCTCGTCGACGAGGCGGCCCATGCGGTCGGCCTCGCCGTTCATCCGGTCCCAGGCCCGCTTGCGTTCGCCCGGTTCGCGCAGCATCCCCTTGTCGTACAGCTGGAGATAGCCGCGGATCGCCGACAGCGGCGTACGCAGCTCGTGCGAGGCGTCCGCGACGAAACGGCGCAGCTGGGCCGCGCTGTGCTCGCGCGTGCGGTACGCCGACTCGACCTGGTGCAGCATGGAGTTGAGGGCGAGCCGCAACTGCTCGACCTCCTCGGTGGGATGCCGGCTGGAGGGCACCCGGCGGGTCAGATCCCCTTCGGCTATCGCCGACGAGGTCTCCACCATGTCCTCCAGGGGGCGCATCCGGCGCCGCACGCTGAGCATCGTCAGTACGCCGAGCAGCGCGAGCAGCAGTGCGCCGACGGTGAAGTCGAGTACGGCCGCCTTGCGGATCACCTCGTGCACGGAGCCGGTCGACCTGGCCATCAGCACCGTGGTGCCGTCGGTCAGGGGCGCGGCGGTGACCCGGTAGGGGGTGCCGTCCAGTCTGAGGTCGTGCGGTTCCTCGTCGCCGCGGAGGGCGGCCGGGTCGTCCACCGCCGCGGCGAGCGCGCGCTGGGTCTCGGTGGGCGCGAAGGGGCCGATGGCCGTGGGACGCCCCTGATCGTCCACCGCCACGAAGATGCCGTCCTGCACCCACGAGTCGGCGTCCGCCTCCTTGTCGGAGGGGGTGGGCGAGACCCGGGCTCGTACGGCGGCCAGGGCGCTCAGCGAGTCGACCTGCTTGAGGGTGAGTCTGGAGTCCCCGATCGAGTCGCGGGTCGCCTTCAGTTGGGTGTCTACGCTGTCCAGCAGGTAGGTCCGCATGCCCATCAGGGCCCCCGCGGTCGCCACGACGATGCCCAGCGCCAGCATCGCCACGTTCGCCAGTGTCAGCTGGCCGCGCAGCGAGTGGATGCCTTTGCGGCAACGGCCCCTGCTGGTCACGCGAGCCCGTATCCCACGCCTCGGCGGGTCGTGATCACGGGCGCGCCGAGGGAGTCGAGCTTGCGCCGCAGATAGCTGATGTACGTCTCCACGACCGTCGACTCCGCCGAGTGCTCGTACTGCCAGACATGGCGCAGGAGTTGCTCCTTGGGCACGATCCGTCCGTCGTTGCGCACCAGGAAGCGCAGCAGTGCGTACTCCGTCGGGGTGAGCTCCACCGAGCGGCCCGCGCGGTGCACGGAGTACGTCGTCTCGTCCAGCTCCAGGTCGCCGTAGCGCAGGGGCGGGCGCTGGGGGAGGACGTCGGCAGGGCGGGTGCGGCGCAGGACCGCGGTGATCCGGGCGACGACCTCGTCGATGTTGAACGGCTTGGTGATGTAGTCGTCGCCGAAGCCGAGCGCGCCGACGATCTCCGCGGGCGCGTCGCGCGCCGTCAGGAACACCAGCGCCAGGTCAGGCTGGCGCTGGCGCAGTTCGCGGCCCAGCGCCCGGCCGTCGCCGTCCGGAAGCATCACGTCGAGGAGCGCGGCGTCCGGGCGCGTGCGCTCGGCGAGAGTCAGCGCCTGGCGGACGGTGCCCGCCGTCATCACCTCGAAGCGGTGGTAGCGCAGGGCGATGGCCAGGACGTCGGCGATGCTCGGCTCGTCCTCGACGACCAGGACGGTGGCCCCCTCGTGCGCGCCCATGTCCCCGGCCTCCCCCTCGTGCCCCATGTGAGCGGTCATGTCCCCAGTATCGGCCGGGGCACTGACATCGGGGCCGCCGCGCTCTTTGGAGTTCCTTGAGAGTCATGGCCCTGCCGTGTCCACGCCCGCGCCGCGCAGTCGATGCTGAGCCGCAGGACCTGGGGGACCAACCGACCGACGACTAAGGAGCGTTGAGGCGTGGCGACATTGGCACGGTGGTGCTATCGGCACCGGCTGGTGGTCCTGTTGCTGTGGGTGGGGGCCTTGTTCGGTGTGGGCTTCGCGGGTTCCGCCGCGGGCACGGACTACGCGAACACCTTCTCCCTCCCGAACACGGACTCCACACGCGCGTACGACCTGATGGAGAAGGCCTTCCCGCAGAGCTCGGGCGACACGGACACGGTGGTGTGGAAGGTCGACGACGGAACGGTACGGGACGAGTCCGTACGCTCCCGGATCGAGCCCGCGCTCGAAGAGATCGGGCGGATGGAGGGCGTCGGCGAGGTCAGCAGCCCGTACGCCGCCCAGGGGGCCGCACAGATCAGTGAGAACGGGCGGATCGCCTACGCCCAGGTGACCTTCACCGAGCAGGCGAACAGCGTGCCCAAGGAGCTGGTGGAGGACGTCGTCGACACGGCGCAGGACGCCGAACGCGCCGGTCTCCAGGTGGAGCTGGGCGGTCAGGCGATCACCCGCGTCCAGGAGCCGCCCACCGGCATCGCCGAGCTGGTCGGCATCGTGGCCGCGGCCGTGGTCCTCTTCGTCGCCTTCGGCTCGTTCTTCGCGATGCTGCTGCCGCTCGTCGTCGCGATCGCGGCGCTCGGCACCGGGCTGATGGCGACCTCGCTGCTCAGCCATGTCACCGACGTACCCGAAGTCGCCCCGCTGCTCGGCTCGTTGATCGGCCTCGGCGTCGGTATCGACTACGCGCTGTTCATCGTGACGCGGCACCGGAAGGGCATCCTGCGCGGGATGAAACCCGAGGAGGCGGCCGTCACGGCCCTCAACACCTCGGGCCGGGCGGTGCTGTTCGCGGGCGGCACGGTGTGCATCGCGCTCGCCGGAATGCTGGTGATGAACCTGCGCTTCCTGGACGGCGTTGTCATCGCGACCTCGCTGACTGTCGTCCTGAGCGTCCTGGCCGCGACGACTCTGCTGCCCGCGCTCCTGGGACTGCTCGGCATGCGCGTCCTCAGCCGCAGGCAGCGGCGCCGGCTCGCCGCCGCGGGACCGGAGTCCGAGGAGGCGAGCGGGCTTGCGGCACGCTGGTCCGGGTTCGTCGAGAGGCGCCCGCGCTCGGTCGCCGTCATGGCACTGGTCGCGATGGTGGTCCTGGCGCTGCCCGTCCTGTCGCTCCGGCTCGGCGCCACCGACCAGGGCAACCACCAGGAGTCGACGACCACACGACAGGCGTACGACCTGCTCGCCGAGGGCTTCGGGCCCGGCTTCAACGGCCCGCTCCAGGTGGTCGCGGAACGCGGCGACACGGACGCGCTCGTCTCGGCCATCCGCTCGACGGAGGGTGTCGCGCAGGTCGCCGCCGCGCCACCCGCCCAGGGCATCACGGTGATCCAGGTCGTGCCGACCACATCACCGCAGTCCGAACAGACGGACCAGCTGATCGACCGGCTTCGGGACGACGTGATCCCGGAGTCCGGGACCGAGGCCCATGTGGGCGGAGTGACCGCCGTCTTCAAGGACTTCGCGTCCGTGACCGGCGACCGGCTGCCCTACTTCATCGCGGCGATCATCACGCTCGGCTTCCTGCTCCTCCTGGTGGCCTTCCGCTCCCTGGTGGTGCCGCTGACGGCCGCCCTGATGAACCTGATCGCGGCAGCCGCGTCGTTCGGTGTACTGGTCGCGATCTTCCAGTGGGGCTGGGGTACCGAACTCCTCGGCATCGGCAAGGAGGGGCCGATCACCGCCTTCCTGCCGGTCATCATGCTGTCGCTGCTCTTCGGTCTTTCGATGGACTACCAGGTGTTCCTGGTGAGCCGTATGCACGAGGAGTGGGTGCACACCAAGGACAACGCGCGGGCGGTCCGGGTGGGCCTCGCCGAGACCAGCCGGGTCATCAACTCCGCTGCCCTGATCATGATCTGCGTCTTCTCGGCCTTCGTGCTCAGCGGTGACTTGGAGGGCGCGATGGCGGGCATCGGGCTGGCCGCGGCGGTCGCGCTCGACGCGTTCATCCTGCGTACGGCACTGGTGCCGGCCGCGATGCACCTCCTGGGGAACTCCAACTGGTGGCTGCCGGACTGGCTGGAGAAGCGGCTGCCGCATCTCGCGGTGGAGCCGCGGGAGGAGGCCGCCGAAGTCGGCGGGACCGGCGGGGCTGTCGAAAACGTGCCCCACGCGCGCGTGCCCGACGACAAGGGGCACTCCACGGTGGTCCACGGCTTCGTGCGCGGTGCGGACGGGGGGCCGGTCGAGGGGGCCGTACTGACCCTGCACTCCCAGGGCGGTGGCCTCCGGCTCGACCAGGTGACCTCCCTGGCCGACGGCTCGTACATCGTCTCGGTGCCCGCGCCGGGCTCCTACCTGCTGTCGGCCACGGCTCCCGGGCATGCCACCCGCGCCCGCTCTGTGACGGTCGGCGAGGGGCCGCTGGTGTACGACGTGGAGCTGGCGGAGGACGAGATGGACGCGGTGAACTGACGAGCTGTCCGCTTGCTCGATGAGGAGGCCCAAGGCGCTCAGGCCTTGGGCCTCTTCGTCGGGTCGGGCAGTGCGTTCGTCATCCCCGGCAGGAAGTCCGTGAACAGTTCGTGCACCTCGCGGACCAGGGGGCGCAGCGCGCGGAAGCGGGCCAGGGAGATGCCCAGGGCGATGAGGCGGGCGCCGCGTTCGGCGAGACGGTAGCTGCGTTCGCGGCTTTCGGTGCGGTCGAAGACCCAGTACAGGACGAGCCCCATCTGAGAGAGCCACAGCAACTTCGGAAGGACGTCCCGCAGTTCGGCCGGGACCTTGGCCTTGGAGCCGGTGAGCACCTCCCGGCAGACGCTGATGGCCTCCACGCGCGCGTGCTCCGACTCCGGGGAGAAGGGACTAAGCGGGCTGTCCGGGTCGGCGGCGTTCTTGAAGAACTGCACCGCGAACTCGTGGTAAGGCTCGGCGACGTCCAGCCACGCCTTGAGGATCCCGGCGAACCGGACCTCCAGATCCGTCTCTCCCTCCAGCACGGACCGGACCGCCACCTGGTGTTCGGCGCCGATCCGGTCGTAGAAGCCCTGGATCAGATGCTCCTTGCCGGCGAAGTAGTAGTACGCGTTGCCGACGGAAACCCCGGCCTCCTTGGCGATGGCCCGCATCGTCGTCTTGTCGTAACCCCGCTCCTGGAACAGCCGCATCGCCGTCTCCAGGATCAGGGCCCGCGTCTGCTCGCTCTTCGCGGGCGTACGGGATGCCCCCGGGACCTGTGGCCCCACCGGCCCCGCGGAGCCTTCCAGGCCCGGGGAGTCCGCGCGGCCATCCTCGCTCGTACTGTCTTTCGCTGCTGGCACGGGAACAGAGCCTAGGCGCTCCGCTGGAATGCGGTTCGAAGCCGCGGGTCCGTCGTGGCTGGTCGCGCCCCGATGGGGGTCCCCGCTCGAGCGGAGCCGGCCGCGGGAAGGTCAGCCCGCGGCCTGCTCCATCGGGAAGTCGACGCCAGGGGTCAGGACCTGCAGCCGCCCACGCGTTGCGTGCTCACGGCGATGTCGTCCAGGCGGACGTCGTACGAGGACGGGGTGGGGTCGGACTGGTAGAGCTGCCAGCCCAGCTTCAGCTTGTCGAAGGTCGGGAAGACGAAGTCGTCCTCGGTGCCGCCGTGGTTGTTGGTGGAGACCGTCAGGTCGGGTTGTTCGACGCCGTTCAGGTAGACGGTGACGCGGTTGTCGGTGGCGTCCAGGTGGAACTCGGCGCACTGCCACTTTCCGGCGGTCGCGGGGGAAGAGGTCTTCCAGGAGGTCCAGTCGCCGGTGGGGCCCAGGTCCGAGCCGACGCCGAAGAAGTTGGCGTTCTCGGTGGGAACGTACTGGCCGCCGAGCGGACGGACCAGCGTGGGGGAGTCGGAGCCGGAGGCCTCCGCGATGGTCCAGTGGGCCCAGTCGGGGGCGGAGGGGAAGGCGTCCACGCGCAGGCGCAGGCGGGCCCAGAAGCTGTTGCCGGGCGGGGCGAGGTCGTCGAAGACGACGAAGGCGCGGCCGTTGCCTTCGGTGCGGATACGGAGTTCGCGGCCGTGGCCTGTGGTGCTGGGCGCGACGGTCAGCGCGCCCCCCTCCGCGTCGGTGGTCCAGCCGCGGCCCGCGGTGACCGGGCCGAGGGGGAGGCGGTCGAAGTTCTCCCGTACGAGCGTGTCGTGCGGGGCGGGGCCTGCCGAGGCCGTGGGGGGTATCGCGAACAGCACCGCGGCGGCGGCTGCCAGCGCGGCGGCGGTCTTCCTCAGGGATGCCATGGGCCCAGTCTGTAACAAGAGTCCCGTCAGTCACAGCAACTGGACCCGTGCGAACGGAAGTTGAGAGGCCGACACAGCCGCCCGTACAGGCAGGACGTAGCCATTTGTACGGGCAAGTCACAACCCAGGCTGGCCCTCGCCCGGTCCAGCCTGACAACATGACGAGCGGTCGTGTCTATTTTCTCGCGTGCCGGGTCAACCGGAGCACCGGAACACAGGAGTCGTCGCCTTGAGTGAGCAGCCCCCGCAGCCCCCGAACCAGCCGCCGGGGTACGGGTATCCGAACGCCAACCCCAATCCTGGTCAGGGGCAGAACCCCTATGCCGGCGGGCAGCAGCAGGGCCCGTACCAGCAGCAGCCCGGCTACGGATACCCGCAGGGCGGCGCCTACCCGCCGCCGGGTGCTGTGCCGCAGCAGCCCGGCATGTACACGGGTGACCCGAACGCCCCGTACGGCTACGACCCCTTCGGGCGGCCGTACTCCGACAAGTCGAAGATCGTGGCCGGAGTGCTCCAGCTGACGCTGGGCACGCTGGGCATCGGCCGGTTCTACATCGGCAGCGTGGGCATCGGTCTCGCCCAGCTCTTCACCTGTGGCGGCCTCGGCATCTGGGCGCTGATCGACGGCATTATCCTGCTGACCGGCAGCAACAACACGGACTCCCAAGGGCGGGTCCTGCGTGGCGGCTGAGTCCGGATCCGCGCCCGGATCCGTTCTGCGGCACCCGGCGACGGCACCGCTTGCCGTGTTCGTCGCCGGGGCCGCCGGTGCCTGCTATCTCTACGGCACCGATCCGCACGAGCCGGGGCATCTGCTGCCCCAGTGCCCCTTCCGCCTCGTCACCGGGCTGCTCTGCCCGGCCTGCGGCGGCACCCGCATGGTGTACGACCTGATGCACGGCCACTTCAGTGCCGCCTGGCAGGACAACCGGCTCCTGCTGCTGGCCTCGCCGTTTGCGCTGGCCCTGCTGGGCCGGTGGGCCCTCGAGGGCCTGCGCGGCCGGCGTTGGCGGCCCGAACTCCGCCGCTCTGCGCAGGCGTTGGTGCTGGTCGTGGCGGTTGCTTGGACTGTGGTCCGCAACCTTCACTGAGCGCTCCGCCGGGCATGCAGTTCGACTGCGGGTGCGTCGTGGCTGGTCGCGCAGTTCCCCGCGCCCCTAAAGGGGCCCGGTCGCCAGGCCCGCACAGCAGTGCACGTATCGATTTCGTTTGTCTAGTGAGCTTTCGGCCAACGGGTCACGGAATCGATACGATCGCCTCACCTCTCTCCTCCCGCCCCCTCCGTCCCCCTAGGCTTCATGATCCGCAGGGGGGACGAGCGCAGGCATGCAGTTTGTCGCGGGTTTCCTCCTGCGACCGCTCGGAACATTCCGTTCCAAATCCTCTGTACGCCAGGAGCAACACGCATGTCTGTCCCCACCCCTGACGCCCCGTTCGGCTACGACCCGCAGGGCCGCCCGTACTCCGACAAGTCCAAGGTCATCGCGGGCATCCTCCAGCTCTTCCTGGGCACGCTGGGCATCGGCCGTTTCTACGTCGGTTCCGTCGGCGTGGGCGTCGCCCAGCTCCTCACCTGCGGTGGCCTCGGCTTCTGGGCCCTGATCGACGCGATCCTGTTCTTCACGAGCAACGACCGCACCGACAAGCAGGGCCGCGTCCTGCGAGGCTGACACCCGCCACAGCCGAACACGCGAGGGCCGAGCAGGCGAACTCGGCAGGAACTCAGTAGCGGCGCGTGATCAGCGCCCGCTTCACTTCCTGGATCGCCTTGGTGACCTCGATACCGCGCGGACAGGCGTCCGTGCAGTTGAACGTCGTACGGCAACGCCACACGCCGTCCTTGTCGTTGAGGATCTCGAGCCGCTGCTCACCGGCCTCGTCGCGCGAGTCGAAGATGAAGCGGTGGGCGTTGACGATGGCGGCCGGGCCGAAGTACTGGCCGTCGTTCCAGAACACCGGGCACGAGGACGTGCAGGCGGCGCACAGGATGCACTTCGTCGTGTCGTCGAAGCGTTCCCGGTCCTCCGCCGACTGGAGCCGCTCACGCGTCGGCTCGTTCGTGTCCTTCGTGATCAGGAAGGGCATCACATCGCGGTACGCCTGGAAGAACGGTTCCATGTCCACGACCAGGTCCTTGAGGACCGTAAGGCCCTTTATGGCCTCGATCGTGATCGGCTTCTCGGGGTTTATGTCCTTGATCAGCGTCTTGCAGGCGAGGCGGTTCTTGCCGTTGATCCGCATGGCGTCCGAGCCGCAGATGCCGTGCGCGCAGGAGCGGCGGAACGTCAGCGTCCCGTCCATGTCCCACTTGATCTTGTGCAGAGCGTCGAGGACGCGCTCCTTCGGGTCGATCTCGACCTGGAAGTCTTCCCAGGTCGCCTCCGCGGAGACCTCCGAGTTGAAGCGGCGGATCCGGAAGGTGACCGTGATGTACGGGGAGTCGGCGAAGCCCGGCTCAGGCTTGGCGTCTTCCTTGTCGAGGGTCGGGGTTGCCATCAGTACTTACGCTCCATCGGCTGGTAGCGGGTCTGGACGACCGGCTTGTAGTCGAGACGGACGGTCTCGGTGCCGTCGTCGCCCACCTCGCGGTACGCCATGGTGTGGCGCATGAAGTTGACGTCGTCGCGGTTCGGGTAGTCCTCGCGGTAGTGACCGCCGCGGGACTCCTTGCGGGCGAGCGCGGAGACGGCCATGACCTCGGCGAGGTCGAGCAGGTTGCCCAGCTCAATGGCCTCCAGGAGGTCGGTGTTGAACCGCTTGCCCTTGTCCTGGACCGAGACGTTCAGGTAGCGCTCGCGCAGCTCGGCGATCTTCTCGACCGCCGTCTTGATCGTCTGCTCGGTGCGGAACACCATCACGTTGGCGTCCATGCAGTCCTGCAGCTCGCGGCGGATGTCCGAGACCCGCTCGTTGCCCGTGGCGTCGCGCAGCATCTCGACCCGCTCCTGCACGAACGCCGCCGGGTCCTCGGGAAGCTCGACGTAGTCGCTCTTCGCGGAGTACTCGGCGGCGGCGATGCCGGCCCGCTTACCGAAGACGTTGATGTCGAGCAGCGAGTTGGTGCCGAGCCGGTTGGCGCCGTGCACGGACACACAGGCGACCTCGCCGGCCGCGTACAGACCGGGCACGACCGTGGTGTTGTCGGCCAGCACCTCGCCCTGGACGTTCGTCGGGATGCCGCCCATGGCGTAGTGCGCGGTGGGCTGGATCGGGATCGGGTCCGTGTACGGCTCGATGCCGAGGTACGTACGGGCGAACTCGGTGATGTCCGGGAGCTTGGCGTCGAGCTGCTCCGGCGGCAGGTGGGTCAGGTCCAGGTAGACGTGGTCGCCCTCGGGACCGCAGCCGCGGCCCTCCCGGATCTCGGTGTAGATGGACCGGGAGACGACGTCACGTGAGGCGAGGTCCTTCATGACCGGCGCGTACTTCTCCATGAAGCGCTCGCCGTCCTTGTTGCGCAGGATGCCGCCCTCACCGCGGGCGCCCTCCGTCAGCAGGATGCCCATGCGCCAGATGCCGGTCGGGTGGAACTGGAAGAACTCCATGTCCTCCAGCGGCAGCCCGCGCCGGTAGCAGGCCGCCTGGCCGTCACCGGTGAGGGTGTGCGCGTTCGACGTCACCTTGAAGAACTTGCCGGTGCCGCCGGAGGCGTAGATCACGGCCTTCGCCTGGAAGACGTGGATCTCGCCGGTGGCCAGCTCGTACGCGACGACGCCCGCCGACCGCTTGACGCCGTCGACCTCGGTGATCAGCTGGTCCAGGACGTAGAACTCGTTGAAGAACTCCACGCCCTCTTTCACGCAGTTCTGGTACAGCGTCTGGAGGATCATGTGGCCGGTGCGGTCCGCCGCGTAGCAGGACCGGCGGACCGGGGCCTCGCCGTGGTTGCGGGAGTGGCCGCCGAAGCGGCGCTGGTCGATGGTGCCGCCCGGGGTCCGGTTGAACGGCAGGCCCATCTTCTCCAGGTCGAGGACGGCGTCGATGGCCTCCTTCGCCAGGATCTCAGCGGCGTCCTGGTCGACCAGGTAGTCACCGCCCTTGACCGTGTCGAAGGTGTGCCACTCCCAGTTGTCCTCCTCCACGTTGGCCAGCGCGGCGGCCATGCCGCCCTGCGCCGCGCCCGTGTGGGAGCGGGTCGGGTAGAGCTTCGTGAGCACGGCGGTACGGCTGCGCTTCGTCGACTCGATGGCCGCGCGCATGCCGGCGCCGCCCGCGCCGACGATGACGGTGTCGTACTTGTGGATCTTCATGAGTCTCGTAGCCCCGGATCTAGCGGATGTTCGGGTCGAAGGTGAAGATCACCAGCGTGCCCAGCAGGATGGTGAACACCGTGGCGGTGTAGAGCAGGCCCTTGAGCCACAGCCTGGTGTTCGGCCGCTCCGCGTAGTCGTTGATGACCGTACGCAGGCCGTTGGCGCCGTGCAGCATCGCCAGCCACAGCATGGCGAGGTCCCAGGTCTGCCACCAGGGGGAGGCCCAGCGGCCGGCCACGAAGGCGAAGCCGATCTTGGAGACGCCGCCGTCGAGGACGAGCTGGATCAGCAGGTGGCCGATGACCAGGACGACCAGGACGATGCCGGACAGCCGCATGAACAGCCACGCGGCCATCTCGAAGTTGCCACGGGTCGGCTTCGGGGTCTTCTTGGTGCGCTGACGCGGGGCCTCGATGTACGGCGCCGGGTTGTCGACGCTGTACGACAGTTCGCCATCGCCCTCGATGGGGCCGATGCCGGAGGCGGCGGTCTTCTCAGTAGTGGACATCAGGCTCAGCTCCCGAAGACTTCGCGGACGGCGTGGCCGAGAACCGGGTACAGCGCCCCGACCATCAGCACGACCCAGACACCGACGACCGTCCAGAGCATCTGCTTCTGGTAGCGCGGGCCCTTGGACCAGAAGTCGACGGCGATGACCCGCAGACCGTTGAGCGCGTGGAAGAGGATGGCGGCGACGAGGCCGTACTCCAGCAGCGCGACGAGGGGCGTCTTGTAGGTGGCCACGACCTCGTCGTAGGCCTCGGGGGAGACACGGACGAGAGCGGTGTCCAGCACGTGTACGAACAGGAAGAAGAAGATGAGGACGCCGGTGACTCGATGAGCCACCCAGGACCACATTCCTTCCCGGCCGCGGTACAGCGTTCCAGCCGGCACGGAAGTTCCTCCGGGAGCGGGGATTGGGGCCGCGCCGGCTTGTGCTGTCGGTCGGGCCCGGCCGGGTACGGTCCACCGGCCCTGGCCATCGTAGCGACGTGCTGTCGGAACGATGACGGTGGCCCCTTCAGTTGTGATCAAACAGGCACCGTCTGGCTACGGGGGGCGCGGCTTCCGGGGTGGGGCGCCTTGTTGGTTGCCGGGTGCGGGTTGTTTGTGGTTGATCGCTCCCCCACTCTCGGCTGCGCTCGAGCGGGGGGACCCCCATCGCGGCGGAGCCGCACAAATGTCACAACCCCGCGCCCCTGACGGGCCCTGGAGGGCCCTAAGGGGCGCTTGGGAGAAACGATTCCCGTACCAGGCGCTTCAGTCTTGCTCTTGCCGCGCGGCGCAGTTCGTCCGCCGTCTGGATTCGTTCCTCGTCACGATCGTTTGTCAATCGTGATCGGATGGCCGTCAGTACCTTGTCGAGGGCTTCCTCGGAGGGGGTGTCGTCCAGGCTGATCACGAAGACGTGGCCGAAGCGAGCCTCGTACGCGGCGTGGGCTGCGCTCAGGGCCGTGTGGGCCGCGGAGTGGGCGTCGGCGGGGATGCGGGGGAGTGGCTCGTGGGCCAGGGCCTCGGAGAGGTCGGCGGGGGTCAGGTCGTACGCCGCCTCGTCGGCCGCGGCGAGCAGGGCGGCCAGGTCCGGGTAGGGGCGGTGGGCGGCGAGGCGGCGGGCCCAGCGGTGGCTGCCGCAGCAGGTGAGCAGGGCCCGTTCGGCGGCGTCGGCGGGTGCGGCGTTGAACCGCTCCAGGCCTGTGGGGCTCGGTCTGGAGCGGGTCTGGCCGGGCAGGGAGACGACCTGCCCCAAGTGGCGAGAAGGACGGTGCGCAGGCAGCGTGGGTTCCTCGGCGGTTCGGTGAAGCTCCGGTGGGGGCCTCACGCGTGATTCGGGAGTGGATCAAGTGTGAGATGTGACATTCACGCTATCGAGGCTGACGGAAGCTGTCCGTCGGATGCCCGAAATTCACCCGCACGGCAGAGTTTCGGATCGTGTGGTGGACGGTGGCGTGATGAGGTGAGGACCTAGGTTCGCGGGGACAAGCAGGGCAAATGATTGGGTGATCTGTGGTGAACGGGCGTGGGCGCCGGACGATGACGGGCCAAAGGCCCCAGTTGGTCGGGAGCCGGAGGCCTCTGTTGGTCGGGACCGGAGTGATCGTGGCGGGAGCCGCGGCCTTGACGGTCGCTCTGTGGCCGAGCGGAGGCAACGGCGCGCCGATGACACAGCAGCCCACGGACCCGCCCGCAGCCTCGCCGAGTCGTACATACCCGATGTCGACGACGCCTCGTACGATCCCGGCCGTACGCGAGCACACCCCCGCCCGCGGACCCGGCTGGCGTCCGGCCGGCGCGGGCCGCGTGGTGGTGAACGACGCCGACCTCGCGGACGAGGGGCGGCTGCTCGCCGGGGAGCTGAAGCTCAGGTACGCGGGGACGGGCGACGCCCGCGCCGGGGACGTACAGCTGGCCCTCACCGACGAGGACGCCGGGGCCGAGTCGTACACGATGGCCGTCAAGGACGGGCGGGTGCGAATCAGCGGGCCGGCCGAAGCGGGCGTCTTCTACGGGACGCGCACCCTGAAGCAGGCGGTGCGGGCGGACGGTACGGCGCCCGAGGGGGTCGTACGCGACAGCCCGGCGAAGCCGCAGCGCGGGTTCATGCTGGACATCGCGCGCAAGCACTTCACGGCCGGGTGGATCGAGGACCGGATCCGTGAGCTGGGGGATCTGAAGTACAACCAGCTCGGGCTGCACTTCTCCGACGACCAGGGCTTCCGGATCGAGTCCGACAAGCATCCGGAGGTCGTGTCGGAGCAGCACCTGACCAAGGCCGAGGTGCGCCGCATCCTCGACCTCGCCGCGAGCCGGCACATCACCGTCGTCCCCGAGATCGACTCGCCGGGCCACCTCGGCGCGGTGCTCGACGCGCACCCCGACCTCCAGCTGCGCAACGCGAGCGGCGTGGCCGCGCAGGGGGCGGTCGATATCTCCAAGCCCGCGGCGGCGGACCTCGTGGACGAGCTCCTGGACGAGTACGCGGAGCTGTTCCCCGGGCGTTACTGGCACCTGGGCGCCGACGAGTACCGGGCGCTGATGGTCTCGAACCCCGAGGCGTCGTATCCGCAGCTGGCCGCCGCCGCGAAGAAGAAGTACGGGGCGAACGCGGGTGTCGCGGACCTGGCGACCGGCTGGCTCAACGACCGCGCCAGGCTGATGCGTGGGCACGACCGGACGATGCGGGCCTGGAACGACGGCTTCTTTCCCGGGGGTGCCGTCCAGGCCGCCGACGACATCCAGGTCGCGTACTGGACGGGCAAGGAGATCGGCGCCCGCCAGCCCACCGAGTACCTGCGGGACGGCCGCAAGGTGATCAACTACAACGACGAGTACCTCTACTACGTCCTCGGCCAGCCCAACCAGTTCGTCTACCCGACCGGGCAGCGCATCTACGAGCAGTGGACCCCCCTCGTCCTGCGCGGCACGACCCCGGTCTCCAAGGAGTACGACGACCAGATCCTCGGCGGCTCCTTCGCGGTCTGGTGCGATCTCGCGAACTCCCAGACCCAGGACCAGGTGGCCTCGGGGATCCGGATGCCGCTGCGGGCGCTGGGGCAGAAGCTGTGGGATCCGCGGCAACCGGGAGCGTCGTGGGCGGAGTTCACCGAACTGGCTCAGAAGCTGGGCTGATGTCGAGTCGGTGCGGTTGGGATGAGTTGACCGTTTAGGTAGCGAACGGCCGTACGACTGTGATGGATTTGAGGCTGAGAAGATCCGCGATGCCGGGGGAGCCGGAATGGGTTACTGGGGGTATTACGTCGTCGGCAGGAGCGAGTCGCCGCTCGCCGAGCTGGACGCGTTGTCGGAGGCCAAGGGGCTGACGCTGCACGAGAGGGCCGACGACGGCTGGCAGGTGTGGGAGTACCCGATCGGGGACGGCACCGGTGATGTGGGGAACATGAGCCACCTCGCCGAGGAGACGGGCGCGCCCGCGCTCTTCGGATACGTCATGGACAGTGACTGCGTGGTCGTCGAGGCCGCCGCGCCCGAGAGCGGGCCGTGGACGAGCTGCCTGGCACGGGACGCGATGGCCGGATACCTAGGGGGCGCCGATAATGGGCTGACGGTCGACGACTACTTCCTGGAGCCGCGCGACGCTGCCGAGCGGGCCGTGGCCTGGGCCGCCGAGTCGGGCCGTACGGTGCCGGAGGAGCAGCTTCTCGAGGTGTTCACCGCGGACGCGGACCCCTCGGCCGAGATGCTCTTCTTCCAGTTCCTGGACCGGCTCGGGGTGATGCGCAGCTGAGAGGCGTCGAGATCCGGCCACTCCGTACTGTGACGTTCCGGCCACGGAGGACGCAGTAAGGGGAAGTGCGGGCTCCGTAACAAGAGGCGCCCCACCGTAGGGAGGCGTGGATGAGCCTGGTGGAACTGATCGCTCAGGCCGACGAGCGCGGTCTTGCCGCCAGCGGTCTGGCATGCCTGGACCGCTGCATGCCCTTGCTGGGCGGTGACGACGAGGTGCTGCGCCCGCTGTGGGCGAGCCTCGCCGAGGATGCGGAGGCCGAGGAGTGGGGCGAGTGCGTGGAGCGGGCCCGGGCGGAGCTCGGTGCCCCGGACGTATCTGAGCGCGACGTCTCCGCCGAGGGCGAGGCCGCCGCGCTCGCCCACCGCATGCTCGACGCCGCGCCCCTGGAGCGCTCCGCCGAGAACCTGCGCGCATGGGCCGACGCCTGCTCGGTCGCCGCCCTCCAAGTGCACCGGCTGCTGGACGCGTCGGACGACGGCGCGGCCTCGGTGTCGGCCCGCCGCGAGGGCCGTACGCAGGACATGTCGCCCCTCGTCGCCGTCGAACTGCGCCGCCAGATCGCCATCCTGGAGCTGCTGTCCGGTGGCGGCGCCGCGAGTCTGCGGCAGGCTCTGGACCTGTCGACGGAGGGGCGGCGCGTGTTGCGCGCGGTCGTGTCGCGGCGGGCCCGCGGGCGGGTCTGAGAGGGGATCCGAGGAGGCTGCCCCGCGTTCGTGCAGCTGTGACACTTCTGGACGTCCCGGCGCTGATCGCCTTGGGGGCACGCCCAGCGCACGCCCTCAAGGCGATCCAATGACGCGTGGCGCGGATCTCGGTACGAACTCGGTGCGAACGAGGACAGTGTTGGGCCAGGGAGGGGAACCCCACCGCGGGCAGGCGGCCGACGGGGAACTGGGCATAGCCGTCGCGCGGGCGCAAGAAGGGGACGAGGACGCCTTCTCGGTCGCGTACCGGCTGGTGCAGCCCGGACTGCTCGGCTATCTGCGCGGTCTTGTCGGCGACGACGCGGAGGACGTGGCCTCGGACGCCTGGCTGGAGATCGCCCGGGATCTGGGCCGGTTCCGCGGGGACGGGGCCGGGTTCCGCGGCTGGACCGCGACCATCGCCCGGCACCGGGCGCTCGACCACCTGCGACGCCAGAAGGTCCGGCCGCGGCCGTCGGTGCTGGAACAGGACGTCCTGGAACTCCCGGGCGTACACGACACGCACGACCAGGCACTGGAGTCCATCTCCACGGAGTACGCCCTGGAGCTGGTCTCGCGACTGCCGCGGGACCAGGCGGAGGCCGTACTGCTGCGGGTCGTGGTCGGCCTCGACGGCCCCGCCGCGGCGCGCGTGCTGGGCAAACGTCCTGGAGCGGTACGTACCGCCGCATACCGGGGTTTGAAGACCCTCGCCCGTCAGTTGGGCGCCGAAGGTGTGACGGATGACGGCCCGAGCACGCTGGGGGAGTCGGGATGAACGGCAACAGATCTTTAGGCAAGGGCGGACTCGGGCATGGGTGAACGACACGACGACCCCTCCCTTGAGGCCCTCCTCGCCGCCGCGGTACGCGCCGACTCCCTCGATCCCGGCGCCCAGGACCGGGCCCTCGCCGCCTTCCGCGCCGCACGGCAGACGGGAGCCCACGGTGCGCGCACCCGGCGGCGGGACGACTGGCGGCCATGGGACCGGCGAAGGTTCGGGCGTTCGCTGCGGGCGACACTGGCCGCGCTGGTGACGAGCGCGGCCCTCGGCGGGGTGGCCATCGCGTCGATCGGCTCGGTCGGCACCTCGGGCGACGACAGCGACGTACCGCGGCCCTCGAAGAGCGCACCGGACCGGCCTGCGGAGGAGCCCGGCGCCACGCCCGGGACGCCCGGGCAACGCGACGGCTTCTCCGCCACACCCTCCGACCGTCCGCCGTCCGCCCGGGACCACGAGGCCGGGCCCTCCGGTCGGCCGGTCAAGAAGCCGGGCCCTCCGGACCCCCGTACGGGCGACAGGCCGACCACTCCGAACAAGCCAGCCGAGCCGAGCAAGCCCGGCAAGGCGGCCGAACCCGCGAAGAACCCCGGCGGCGGCCCCACCAAGGGCCCGAAGAACTGAATCGGTGCGGCGATGCGCCCGGAGAACAACGGCGATGTGCCCGGAGATGTCCGGAGATCAACATGGCCCGGCGTCTGCGACGGCAACGTGACCACAGCCGATGGCAACGGCCGGGGCCGCCACCCCTGGCCTGACAGAAGCATGAAACGCCTCTGACCAGGCACTTTACTGTCCAGGTGCAGGTTCTCGCTTCCCGTCTGGATCGGCCCCCATCTAGGTGTTTCTGCCTGTTCCTGACCGCTACTGGTCACGCGCTGGTCACCTGTCCAACCGTCGGTCAGCCCCTGTGGGCCGTCGGGGCGCCGCGTCGGCTTGGCTTCGTTCGGTGAGGGTGGTGGTGCGAGCCTGGCTCAGGGGTGAATTCCAGTGCGACGATTTTTGTCGAAGTAGAATTAGACATATTCCGTCGTGGTCGAGATGTGGGAGAGCTAGTGAAGAAGGGGCTGCCGGCCAAGCCGGACGATGTGGTCGACCGGGACCGGGAGTGGGATCTGCTCGCGGAGTTCCTCACTGATCCGGATCCGGCGATGCGGCTCGGCATCGTGTCGGGGCGGCGGCGGCATGGGAAGTCGTACCTTCTGCAGGCCCTGTCCGAACAGGTCGGCGGCTTGTATGTCACAGCGGTCCGGGAGGAGGGGCGGCTGCCCGCGATCCAGCGGTTCAGTGACGCGGTCGCCGCCCACGCCGGCCTGCGGCCGGGGAGTCTGCGTCTGTCCGACTGGCGTGACGTGTTGTCCAATGCCCTTGATGTGATCGCCCGTTCGCCGCACCCGCTCCTGGTGATCGACGAGTTGCCGTACTTGCTCCAGCACTCGCCCGAGATCCCGGGGCTGCTGCAACAGCTCTACGACGAACGCCAGCGGGGTGCCCTGCCCGGTGCCGGGCCGGGTCCGCGGCTGATCCTGTGCGGCTCCGCGATGAGCGTCATGCACGAACTGCTCTCGGGGACCAAGCCGCTGCGGGGACGAGCCGTGGTCGATCTACGGCTGGGTGCCTTCGACTACCGTGGCAGCCGGGCCTTCTGGCAGATCGCCGACCCGCTGACCGCTCTGAAGGTGCACGCGGTCCTGGGCGGGGCCCCCGGCTACCGGCCGGTGGCCGCCCGGCCGCATCCGGACGACGGCTTCGACACCTGGCTTGCCCGGACGCTGCTCGACCCGGGGCGGGCGGTGTACTCGCGTACCGAGACCGAGTACCTGCTGCGCGAGGACCCGAGGATCACACAGCACACGCTGTACTACGACATCCTCACCGCGATCGCACAGGGCGCCACTACCCCGAGCAAGATCGGCGCCGCCCTGGAGCGCCCGCGCAACGCCGTCGCTCACCCGCTCGGAGTGCTGGAATCCACCGGCTACATCCGGCGGGAACAGGACATCCTCCGCTCCAGACACCCCGTCATCACCCTCGCCGACCCCGTCATCCGCTTCAACCAGCTCATCACCCTCCCGCAGGCCGCAGCCGTGGAGCAGGGCTTCGCCGAGCAGGCGTGGCAGCAGGCCACCCCGACCTTCAACTCCAAGATCCTCGGACCGCACTTCGAGGACTTGGCCCGCGACTTCACCCGTCGTTACGCTCACACCCTGCTGCCCGGGGGACTGCCCGGCCCGGTCGGCACCACCGAGGTCGCCGACCAGGCCGCCCGGACGAAGCACGAGGTCGACGTGATCGCCCTGGCGGCCGGCGAGCGCCCGCAGGCTCCCCGCGCGAGGATCGCGCTGCTGGGCGAGGCCAAGGCGACCGCCGCGCGCCGTGGGACCGGTGACCTGGAGCGCCTGGACCGTATCCGTGCCCTGCTCGCCGATCAGGGGTACGACACCGCTGCCACCACGCTGGCTCTGTACTCGCTGCACGGCTTCTATCCCGACCTGGTCGACCTGGCCGACCGCCGTGACGACCTCCTCCTGGTCGATCTGCCTACCCTCTACGGGACGTGACGCCAAGCGAGCTGTGAGAGCTGAGGCCAGCTGCCCCGGCAGGAGAGTTGTCAGGGCTCCGTGCTCAGACCGAGGGCCACGGCCAGTTCGCCGAGGCACTGTTCGAAGAGCGGTTCCATGTCGGTCAGGACGAAGTCCATCTGGTGGAGGACTTCCAGGCACAGCAGTCCGTAGAGCCTGGTCCAGCTGGTCACGTACACGTACACCGCCTCGGGCGGCAGGCGCCCGTCGATCAGGCGGGAGTAGGTGCGCAGCTGCTCACGCAGGGACTCGGGCAGCTCGTCCAGGTCCGGCACCGGGAACGGCTGGGTGTTCCACAACTCGATGAGCATGTCGAGCAGGACGTAGGCGAAGCGCAGGCCGGCCTGGAAGCGGGCCGAGTCGGGCTCGTGCTGCGCGCCGCTCATGGGGCTCGCGAAGATCCACTCGAACTCGGCGGGATGGGCCACGGCCCAGGAGCGCATCGCGCGGCAGACGGCCGGGAGCCGTTCCACGAGTGGGGCGTCGGCGTGTTTGTCGCGGTCGTGTTCCATGGCCTCGGCCAGTTCCTGGAAGAAGCCCGCGGTCACCGCGTCCACAAGGGCGTCCCGGCCCGCGTAGTAGTGGTAGAGCGAGGGACCGCTCATGCCCATCTCGCGTGCTACCGCGTTGATCGTGACCGCCGCCGATCCCTTGGTGACCAGGAGCGTCCGGGCGGTCTGGTGGATCTCTCTCAGGGTGACCTCGCCCATCCGGTCGCGTCGGCCCGGCCGCTCATCAGCCAGAGCGCGGCCATGGGCGCCCTGCCCACCCTGCGGGCGGCGACCGATCCGGAGGTCGTCGGCGGCCAGTACTACGGCCCGGACGGATTCGGCGGGTTCAGGGGCCGCCCCGCGGTCGTCACATCGAGCGCCCAGTCGTACGAGGCAGCTCTCCAGCGCCACCTGTGGACCGTCTCGCGGGAACTGACCGGAGTGCAGTTCCCGCTCCTGGAAGGGAACGGAGAGACAGAACAGCAATGACGTGCAGACACGAGCGGACCGCCCCTTACCTGCGACCGGCCCTGGCCCACAGTGCCGGCCTTCCGGACCGACGGCCATCTGCTGGTGACCGTGTCCTCGTCACGGGCGATGACGAAGACCGGGTACTCCTGGGGCACCTGTCGCCGCCGTTTTCAGCGACTCATGGCGCAGACCGCCTCACCGTATGCCCGTGGCGGGCAGCTGCTGGCCGCGAGCACGGAGAGCAAGCCGTCGGCCTGGTCACGCCTCCTCGACGCGGGGGCTTGGAGCGGCCGTGGGTGGGCCGGCTACCAGGGGCGGTCGTGCGCAGGCCCATGCGACAGATCAGAATGCCGGCATGAGAATGCCCGTCGGTCGTCCGAGTCTGCGCCCCTATCTGCCCTACAAGCAGACCGTGACGGCGGGCCAGGACGGGCTGGTCGCCCACTTCCTGGGCACGAGTTCCGTGCTTCTGTCGGACGGCGAGACCTCGGTGCTCAGTGACGGGTTCGTTACCCGCCCCGGGATGCTGCGCGTCGCCACGGGCAAGATCGGACCTGACCGCTCCCTCGTACGGTCCGCCATCGCCCGACTGCGGGTGGAGGATCTGGCCGCCGTGGTCTGCGCTCACTCCCATTACGATCACGCCCTGGATGCGCCGGTGTGGACCCTGGAGACCGGCGCGGAGCTGGTCGGCTCGCACTCCACCGCGAACATCGGCCGTGGCCTGGGCGTGCCGGAGTCGTCCCTGCGCGTGGTCGCAGACGAACCCACGGTCTCCTACGGCCGTTTCGACCTCACCTTCCTGAACTCCGTGCACAGCCCCGGGGACCGCTGTCCCGGTACCGTCGACGAGCCTCTCATTCCCCCGGCCCGTGCCGGCGCCTGGAAGACCGGCACCGCCTACAGTGTGCTGATCGCTCATCCGGCAGGCCGCATCCTGCTGCACGCCAGTGCGAACTTCCGGCCCGGCGCCCTGCGAGGGCGGCACGCCGACGTCATCTATCTGGGCATCGGCAGCCTGGGCCGGCAGTCGCCCGAGTTCCTGGACACCTACTGGGACGAGGTGGTGGTCGCGACCGGGGCTCGCCGCGTCATCCTGGTGCACTGGGACGACTTCTTTGTCGGCCTCCACCGGCCCTTGCGGCCCATGCCCTACTTCCTGGACGACATCGATGCCACGATGAGGCGGCTGCTGCCCTTGGCCCGCCGCGATGGTGTCGACGTCGTCCTGCCCGTCGCCTGGCACCCGAGCGCCCCTCTCGCGAGCCTTGCCTGAACGGTGTCCGCAGTCGGGCCCGTCTCACGGTCCGGTCGGGAGGCACGACGCTTTGTGCGCCTCATCACGTGGGGCACGGGTTTTGGCTCAGAGAAGTCAACTCCGTCGCAGGACGCCGGCCAGGTCAGCGCCCGATGACGCTCCATCAGGGAGCGGCTGAACCTCCCCGAGAAGCCGCATCCACCACTGGCGGCACAGCAAGGTCACGAACGGCCTGGACGCGGGGGAGAACCGCGCGAAGGTCCCGGCCAACGCGAGGCACCACTCACCGGGGCTTCACCATGGCCCACCAAGGTCGGCATCGAGTCGAAGGGTCCGCAAGCCCACGCCCAGGGCAGCTCAGTGCATCGTGCTGGACAGGATCACCTGAGGCGTCCGGCCCGCTGGTCACGCGCTGGTCGCGCTGGTCACGGAATCCGCGCAAAGCCCCAGTTCAGAGCGCTAAACCGCGGAGACGGCCGGGGCCGCCACCCCTGGGCGGACCAAGCCGAAGAGGGCCTCTGACCAGGCACTTTGTTGTCCAGGAGTCGGTTCCCGTTTGCCGTCTGGATCGGCCCTCATCTGGGTGTTTCTGGCTGTTCCTGACCGCTATTGGTCACGCGTTGGTCATGCGGCACGCTGTTGGCTCGGCATGCGCGGGCTGCGGGCGGATCAGGTCGTGTGTGGCACTGGGCGGCGCCTGTTGCCGTTCGTCTTGGCTGCCGCGACTCGCAGCACCTCCCGGGCGGTCAGCGCACCCGGGCCCGTAGTGGCTCGCAGCCTCGGCCGACTCACCGCGACGGGCTCTTGGTGCTCGTCGCGGACGGTGCGACAGCTGCCCTCCTGGCTCCCGGGCGCGCGCAACATAGACCACGATTGCCGGTTAGCCAAACCGGCAATCGTCGCGACCATTGAGGAGTTCGCACATGGCTGTGCTGGGCGGTGTAGCCGTAGCGCACACGGCGGACTGAGTCGTGTACTGGCCTGACAGGAAAAGGAGGTCATGAGTGCCCAAAAGAGGTAACGGTCAGGGGAGTACCCCTGTCGAAATCCCCCGAAAGGGCAAGCCGAACACTTGGGGGGTGCGAACGCCGCTCCACTTCGATGAGGCTCAAGGGAAGCAGGTCCGCTCCTGGATCGGCCGCGAGTTCGCGACCAAGACGCAGGCCGCGAGGGCCCTCGCCAAGTGGTTGGCGGAACGCGAAGCCGGGACTGTTGTCACGCGGTCCGACATGAAGTTCGGAGATTGGCTGGACAAGTGGTTCGACGGCCTTCGCGTCGAAGACACGACCCGGGGAGGGTACGAGCCGAAGATCCGTCTCCACATAAAGCCGTACCTTGGGGCGAAGAGGCTCAAGGATGTCACGGATGACGACTTGGATGCCCTGTATCGGATGCTGGAGACGGTGCCGTGTCCGACGAACCGAGGAAAGCCGCTGGGAGCGAAGTCCGTTCGTCACATCCATAACATCCTGTCGGGTGCGTTCGAGACCGCGGTCGCGAAGAAGCTGATCCCGGTAAATCCGGCGGCGACCGCCAATCCGCCCACGAGCCGGCAGATCAGGTCGCAGCAGCGCAAGTTCGTGACTCTCGACGACGCGGCAACGGCCCGGTTCCTCGGGGACATCTGGGCGCCGTGCGGGCGGCGTGGCTGCGGGCCGTTGCACTTCTGCACGCGTGATGCTCCGCTGTGGACGACGTACACGGCAACGGGTGTACGCCGCAGTGAGGCCCTGGGGATGATGTGGGACCTCGTCCACTGGGACGACTGCGCTATCGAACTGGAGTGGGTCGTCGTCGAGGTCGGCAACAGGAGCGTCCTGCGGCGCCTGACCAAGGACGGTGACGACAACGCGATCATCTACGTCGATCAGGCGCTGATGAGCGTGCTCAAGGTGCAGTGGGAGCGCCAGCAGATGTGGAGGGAGGAGCTCGGCGCACTCTGGGTGGACCAGGGCCTTGTCTTCGCGCGAGACGGATACAGGATCCGCAAGGACGGGATTCCCCCTGGAGGGCCGCAGGACGCCGGCCAGGTCAGTGCTCGGTGGCGGACCACACGGGCGCGGCTGGACCTTCCCGAGCGGTTCCGAATCCACGACTGGCGGCACAGCAAGGTCACCAATGACCTGGACGCGGGGGAGAACCCTGTGGAGGTCTCCGCGAACGTGAGGCATCACTCGCCGGGCTACACCATGGCCCAGTACGGCAAGCGCCGAGTCGAAGGGGCCCGCAAGCTCGCGTCCGGGACGGCTCAGCGCCTCGGGTTGGGAAGGATTGCGTGACCGCTGTTTGGCTACGCGACGGGCATGCGGTCAATGGTCAGCTCGGTGCCTGCGGGCTGTCGTGCCAGAAGCGGGCAAGTTGCGGCGGAACGGTCCAGCCGTGCAAATGCCAGGGGTTCGACTCCCCTAGGCTCCTACGAGAGCCGCAACGGGGCGGTCTCCGAACAGGCGCGGCAGCAGGCGCGGCAGGTGTTCGCCGAGGAAGACCAGTGGCCCGCCGCAAGCTGAGTCACGAGGGGACGCTGGTCCTGGACAGCGAGGGGCTCTCCAAGCTGCTTGCCGATGACGAGACGGTGGTGGCGCTGGTCGCGGAGGCGAGGTCGCGGGGCATGGAGGTGGTGATCTGCTCCCTCACCATCATCGAGGCCGTCCGCGCCCGTACGAACAAGGCCAGGCTCGGCTGGCTGCTGTCTGGCCTGCGAGTGATCCCGGTGGGCGATGAGGAGGCGAAGGCGGCCTCGGCGCTGTTGATGGGGGCAGGGCTGCACGGTCACAAGTACGCCATCGACGCGGCCGTGGCTGCCCTGCGGCAGCAGCGTCCGGTGGTCATGCTGACGTCCGACATCGACGACATGGCCAAGCTCTGCGGCGATCGGGTCCGCCTGGTGGCTGCTTGAGGTGGCCTCGTGCGTCCTTCAGCACGGAGCTTCAGGGCTTCCGAAGGCGCATCGTGATCCCGTTCTTCCGTGCCTTGTTACGAGAGGTGCTCCCGGCGTACGGTCGGGCCGACTCATCAGTGTGCTGGCCCCGGCCGCCGAGGTTCTGGCCCAGGCTGATGCCGACGTCGACCAGGATGTCATGCCCCAACCATGAGTCCTGATCAATGCGTTGCCGCTGGATAGATGAAACTGTGGCGTCGGATGGCGCCCGGCGCGCTATGAGATTGTCCAGCCCCACGACGACCGGTACACGGGTGTTGCTTCGCCGCCTACGTCAGCAGTGTGTGCCTCCCACAGCTCTTGCCCATTCCAGATCTTCCGCTTGGATCCCATGGTCCGGAAGACCACCGGAGTGATGTAGGTGCGGTGCTGCGGTTTCTCGCGGATGTCGCTGAGTTTCGCCGCAACGTTGGCTGCGGTGCCGACGGAGATGAGGTCGTTGTGTTCGTGGATTCCGGCCCGGGCGATGAACACGGGGCCAGAAGCGACGCCGGTCACGTGGCTGAGTACGAAGCCCTGCTGGGGCAGTGAGGGAAGCCGGCTCTCCAGGGCCGGTCGCACGTACGTGTCTGTGGCGTGCTTGATCTCCAGGGCTGTGTTGACTGCCCGGGTGTTCTTGTTGTCGCCCACAAAGATCCCCATGACGCGATCGCCGTCGAAACTGCGGATGTGGCCGTCGTAGTACCGGATTACGCGGCATGCCGTGCTAATGAAGGCCCGCATCACCTTGGCCGCCGTCTCCGGCTTGAAGTCGCTGACCAACTGGGTGGAGCCCATCATGTCCGCGTAGAGATAGACGGCGTCGAGCTTCACAGCACCGTTGCGCAAGACGACTTTTTCCGTCTGTGGCACGGTGGTGCCGATTCGGATCTGCCAGTCGTATCCGACCAGGTCCCGGAGGCTTTGTTCAATCGTGCCCTTCAGGCCCATAGCCGCTCCCATAGTGCGTTCGCGTCAAGTCGGGGCAAGGTAGCACCGGGCACTGACAACCGACGTCTGCCAGCCGGTTCTTGGCGGCGGGGCGTGAATGTCAGACCTTGCTGCTAGCTTGTCCGCGCCTTGAACCGATGCGCGGATTGGAGCCCTTGATGGGTCTTGCAGATGAAGTGACCCAGGCCGTCACGGATGTGGTGTGCTCGGACTGGGACACCCGCAAGGGCACTGTGGTGCCCTCCACGGCCGATGTGAAGCTGAAGAACGGTGCCGTGGAGGTCGACGCCGTCTATCTCTACGCGGACCTGGCTGACTCCACCGGCCTGGCCCGCGACTTCACCAGGAAGACGGCGGCGAAGGTCATACGTGCTTACCTCGACGCCACCTGCCGGATCATCAAGGCGCGCGGCGGCGAGATCCGCAGCTTCGACGGCGACCGCGTCATGGCCATCTTCATGGGCTCGACGAAGAACACCTCGGCAGCGAAGTGCGCCCTGCAGATCAACCACGCCGTGACGAAAATCGTGCGGCCCAAAGTGGAGGCGAACCTGCCGTCCATCAAGAACCAGGGCTTCGTCGTGAAGCACTGTGTCGGCATCGACTCCGGCACCGCGCTGATCGTCCGCGGCGGCGTCCGCGGGAGCAACGACCTGGTATCCATCGGCCGGGCCCCCAACGTGGCCGCGAAACTCAGTGATATCCGTAACGGCACGTACCACACGTACATCACGGAGGCCGTCTTCAAGAACATGGCGGACAGCTCGAAATACAGCGGCACCGGCGACGACAAGAAGCTGATGTGGGACGGCCCGTACACCCGTGAGGTGGGCGGCGAGACCCTGACCGTCTACAAGTCGGGCTGGACGTGGCCGCTGTGACCTCGACCCCGGAGTCGCACGAGACGGCCTGGCGGATCCACGCCGCGATCGGAGAGTGGACGGCCCGCGTCGATGCGAAGGCATCCTTCGCACTCACGCTGGAGTCCGCAGCCGTGGCCGGCATCGTGGCTCTGTCAGATGACGGCCACCTGTTCGGGAATCTCCACGGCTGGGGGGCCAGAGCGCTCCTGTGGACCGGGTCGGTGCTGATCCTGGTCGGAGCGGTCCTGGCCGTCCTCGTCGTGGCCCCCCGGCTCCGCTCCCGCTCGGTTCTGGAACACGAGGCCGGACAGAGCTTCATCTACTTCGGGCACCTGCAGTTCTGGAAGCCGGACGATCTTGAGACCGCTCTGCAGCAGAAGGACATCCTGCCGGTGCTGTCGCACCAGCTCATCAACATGAGCAAGATCGCCTGGCGCAAGCACCGCTTCGTCCAGCTCTCCTTCCTCCTCGCCGCGATCGGCGGCGCCTTCGTCTTCCTCGCAGGTCTCGCGGCCTGAAGATGTGAGCAGCGCCCCTGCCTGCCGCGACTCAAGCTCCGGCGGGGGTGCTGTTCCTCCATCGCAGACTCGGTCGGCGAGCCCACCCAGGAGCAGATCGACGAGAGCATCTGGAGTGTGTACCGCTTCAAGCCCGGTATCGACAACGCCTTCCCCGATGGGCGCGAGGTGCCCCTCGTACCTGTGGAGCTGGGGGGCTGGCTCAAGTACGCCTTGGAAGAGTCCTTGGCCCACAACCTGGGAAGGGCCTGTTCGGACTTGTCGGTGATTGACCACGCGGTGGACGGGCCACCTCCACGACCGTGGCGGTGAGATCAAGGTCACTTTCCAGTGGCGATGCATGGATCGAGGCGAAGGAGTGGCGGCCGGCGTGGTCCGTAGCCACAGGCACGTGGGCGTGCCGTTGAGTGAGTGGGCTATCGGGACAATCGGCGTCCGGTGGGACTGATCGGTGGCTGGAACAGGTAGGGGTCGAGGCGCAGGACGACGAGGCCGCCGTCCAGACCGACGCAGACTTTGAGGTCGTGCGAGGACACGGCCAGGGACGTCGCGGGGCGCTGCACGGGGATGACCGCGAGACAGGTATGGTCCTCGGGGTGCCACAGGCGGACGGTGCGATCGCCGCCGGCGCTGAGGAGCAGGGTGCGTCCGGCCAGGGAGACGGCGGTCAGAGCCGTGACCCAGCCGGCGTGGCCTTCCAAGTTACGGACCAAGGCGTCGTCCTCGGCTTCCGGATCCCACAG
Source organism: Streptomyces pseudoechinosporeus (assembly GCF_054783935.1). Lineage (NCBI taxonomy): Bacteria > Bacillati > Actinomycetota > Actinomycetes > Kitasatosporales > Streptomycetaceae > Streptomyces > Streptomyces pseudoechinosporeus. The sequence continues at coordinate 18,101 of NZ_BAAGPS010000073.1, read as the reverse complement.
GCGGATCGTGCCGTCGGTGCCGCCGGTGGCGATCAGGCCGGTGGGGCCGGACGGTATGTGGCAGACAGCGCGGACGGCAAGGTTGTGGCCTTTGTGAGCGCGTAACAGCTGTGCCGAGACAGGGTCCCAGAGTCGGAGGGTGGCGTCGTCGCCCACGCTGGCGAGTCGAGGGCTGCGGGAAGCGGTGCGGATGGTGCACAGGGCTCGGACCGAGCCGAGGTGTGCCCTAACGCGGGTGATTACGCGCTGGGAGGTGATGTCGTACAGCCAGATCTCGCCGTCCGCGGTGCCGAAGGCGGCGAGCGCTGCCCCGTGCCACTCGATGTCGCAAGCACTGCTGAACAACGCCGCCTCGTGAGTGAGACCGGGCAGACTACCCATCTCTGGCAGGTCGATGAGTCGCAGTTCACCCTTGCGCCATGTCCCACCGACCTGGACAAGAGCGTCCTGGCCGTCGATTGTCCGGCAGCGATGCACCGTGCCCCTCATTTCGGAGGTGCTGGACGGAATGTTCCCGACGGTGGCGCCGGTGAGGGGATCGACGAGGGCGATGGTGCTGCCGTTGGCGACGGCGAACACTTCTCCGGCCGGGGTCCGGACCGTGCTCACGGACCGGGGACCCGGCGACTTCGCACCGCCCGCACGCGCCCCCGGTTCGGTGGGATTCCACAGCCGGATCGATCCGTCCTGGCTTGCGGTGGCCAGCATGGTCCGGTCCCCGACCCGAAGGGTGCACATGTCCTCGACCCAGCCACTGTGGCCGTTCAGGAAACGGACTCCTTTTCCCGTTGCGGGGTCGATGACGTACACGGTGGCCTCGGAGCCGGCGGCGGCCACGAGGGTCCGTTCCCCGATGTCGATAGCGCACACTGTATTCAGCCGGACTCCCCGGATCAGGCACCTCTTCGCCAATCCTCCTGCGGGCGAAGGGAGAACCCACAGGACACCGCTCTCACCGCCCGCGATCAGCCGGAGCTGTCCATCCACGTCCGCGGCGCAGACGCTGGACAGCCCGCCATACGTGCTCCGTGAGACGTGCGGAGGACCGTCGCCCGCCGGATCCCACAGGCGTACACGGCCGTCGTAGCCCACTGCGATCACCAGGTCGTGATCGGAGTCGCCCGGTACCGAGCACAGGGCGTCGATCTTCTCCGCACCGGGCCAGCAACGGAGGGCGACGCCGCTGGACGGATCCCACACCCGCACCGTGCCGTCCGAACCCGCGCTGACGAGCAGATCGCCGTGGTTCGCCCGCACCTGGGTCAGCACCAGCACCCAGCCGACGTGTCCGGTAAGGCTGTGCAGGATTTCGCGGGTGGCGGGATTCCACACCCGGATGACCCCGTCACCGCCAGCGCTGGCGAGCAGAGCGCGGTCGCCCGAGTGGAGGGCACACAGGGCTTGCACCCACCCGTCGTGGCCCCGCAGGACGTGAATTGCCTGTCCTGTCTCGGGATTCCACAGTCGTACGGTTCCGTCAGCCCCGCCGCTGGCGAGGAGCTCCTTGCCCTCGACCCGGACGGAACAGACGGCGTTGACGCTACCGGTGTGGCCGTCCAGGGCCACCTCGTCCTCACTGGGTGGGCATGCCGACCAAGCCGCCCGGTAGGGCGCGGGATGTGGGAGGGCCGCATACGTGGAGCCGAGCCGTTCGATGCTCTCGGTGACGCTGAACAGTGCCACCCTGCTGTCCGGGCCGGCTTCGATGGCGGCGGGCGTCTTGCGCAGCAGGCGGACCTGGGAGCGGACGGCGGCCGAGGCATACCGATCGGCCAGTGGGGTCAGCCGTCCGAGGTCGGCGTGCAAGAGATACAGCTCGTCCTGGAACAGGTCGTCGAGGACGCCCCCGCGAGCCGCGTGTGCCGGCAGGGAGCGCAACAGATATGGGTCGGCGCGGTCCCATCCCGAGGCCCGTCCCGCCGCCGTCATGGTCTCGGCGAGAGCCCGCTCGTCGGAGGTCAGGAGGCCGTCGTCCCTCCGTATCCTGAGCAGCGCGTCGTTGAGGGCCTGGTGGAAGAGCCGGTACGCGCTCGTGTTGTCGGTCTGGCTGCTCTCGATGAGGAAGTTGGCCGCGGAGGACCTCGCGAACGCCCGCAGATCCTCCGCCGACACCGTTACGCCGCTGAGTGCCGCGACCGCGTCCCGCCACAGGCTCAGGGTGAAGCCGGGCGCCTCGGCGTAGGCGAGGGCGGTGAAGGCCGGACCGGCTGTCACCGAGCCCGCGGCCGGGACCCGTTGGAGATACTCGCCCAGCGCCGCGTCCACAGTGGGGGTGAAGACAACGTCCTTTGGGGCCACGGCCTGCTTGTCGTAGAGGCCGTGAGTTCGGGCCACCAGGCCCGCCACCAGGAAGTTGCGGTCGGCGAGGGCGGCGATGCGCCGGGCTGTCGGCAGCGCAACGGCCTGATCTGAATAGGGGTTGTCGGGGCGTTCGTCGCCCAGCAGCTGCAAGGTGGCCAGGGCGTACGACTCAAGGTCGGCCTGCGAGAAGTAGTCGCGCGCGTCCAGGTCCAGGACGCGTGCGGCCGGCCCGAAGACGGCCAGCAGATCGCCGGCGTCGTCCACTCGGCGGCTGCCGACAAGGATCCGCACGCCCACGTCGCCGCAGGTCTCCATCAAAGGCAGCACGATGCGGGTGATGACGGTGCGCGCGTGCTCGGGGGTAGTGGCTTCGTCGAGGGCATCGATGACGACCGTGAAGGAGCTGACGGCCCGTTCCGTCAGCGCGAGCCGCAGAGCCGCTGGAAGGTCCTCAGTGGTCCGGGGGAGGGTGGCCGAGGCGGCGCGAGCGATCTCGGTCGCCACATCCAGGGCGGTCTTGCCCTTGGCGTGGACCGCACACGCCACCGAGCCCACCGGTGCGCGCACGGCGTCGTCATCGGCCGGCAGACAGGCCGTGATCCCCGCGTCCGCGGTCGTGACGATCCGGCCCAGCACCGCCGACTTGCCAACACCCGGCGACCCGGTCACGACCAGTGTACGGCGATCCTGTCCGTCCTCCAGCCACGCCACGATCTCCGTGAGCGCTGTACGACGGCCGCGGAACCGGAAGCCGCGCTCGGACTCGACACTCACGCCCCGGGCCCGGGGCCGCCAGTGCCGATCGGCTTCCGGATCGGTGTCCAGGCTCCAGCCCCACGCGGCCAACGCCTCCTCACCGGCCGCCTCCACCGACCAGGTGGCGAGGGTGCGAAGTTTCTGCTCCGGCAGACACCGGTCGATCTGCCACAGCGTCATCGCGCACGGGTCGGCGCCGTGAGCCGGACTCACCATGCCCACCACGGCGCCGTAGGCCGACGACCACAACGCGGCACCGCCATAACCGGGGGCCATCAAGGTCCGGTCGTCGGTGTCCAGGCGCACCAGCCCATAGCTGAGATCCTCGCCGATCGACCCCGACAGTGAGCCGCCCCGCCAGTCACCGCCAGGGAAACCGAAGGACCACCAGGTGTTGCCCACCAGATCCCCCGGTGCCGGGCACCGCAACCGTGCCGCGACTTCCGCGGGCACCGGTTCTGCCAGAGTCAGGACGGCCACGTCGTTGATGACCACTTGGGTGGGTAGGGCGACCTTCCGGACCCGGATTCGCTGCCGTATGAGGTCACCGGCCTTGGGAAAGGCAACCCACAATTCCTCTCCTCGTGCATGCCGCGCGTGGACGGCAAGGGCGGACGTCAGCACGCGCTCGGAGTCGATGACGAACCCCGCGCTCAGCGGACTGGTGTCGTCGGCCGTCTCGTGGATCGCGGCCACCCACACGGACTCCCGAGGGCGCAACCCGCCCTGCGCCTCACCCCTCATGTGAGATTCCGGACCTGCTTGTGCTGTCCAGTCTGTACGTCATGGTCCGTACCATTGCCCCCGCCCCATGAACTCGGCTGTCAGGCTAATGAACATGCCTGCCCGAGGCAGCGTATCCGGCCGAACACCCAGGCACTCCCTGTGAAGATGTGTGCCGTTGCCCAGGGAGACCGCCCGGATAGTCGCGATGCCGACTCCTTCTGGTGATGCGCGCCGGACTCCACTCTCGAGAGAGTGGCGGCTGTCCGGCGCCACGCTGCCTTGGCCGCGCGATCCGCCCACGTCACGAACCGGTCGCTCGCGTGGGCGACGTGGTGGGGCGCCGGCAAGGGCCAGCGAAGGCTCGTGTAGGGAGTGGTCAGTCGGCGGTGTCCGGCCCGGCCGTGCTGCGTAGAGTGCTGATCATCGTCAGGACCGCGGGGCCGTCCGGCGGGGTGATGCGCTGTGGCCCACCGTAGGTGAGCAGGGTTTCGAGGGCGCCGTCCTCCGTGAACTCTCGCAGGCGCGCAGAGAAACCCGCTCGGTGGGTCTCGGCGCTCCTCGGTTCCGCCTGCGCGCGTTCGAAGTAACTCGCCAGGATGCGCCAGGTGTCCGGCTCTGCGGTGAGCAGATGGAAGAAGTCCCGGTGCCGAGTGCGGAAGATAAGGAGCATCGCGAGCTGGAGTCCGAAGGGAGAGGCCGGCTCACTGCCGTTCTGGACGCGGGTGACGGCCAGCGCCATGCTCAGGACGTTGAGGTAGCGCTTCAGCCGCCGGGGATTGCTGCCCAGAGTGCTCTGGAGCAGCCCCCAGAAGAAGTCGAGGTCAGTGAACTCGGGAATGGCCGGGGTATAGGCGGTCCTCAGGGTCTCGAAGCCGACGTCCGGCAGGAAGAACGGCAGTTGGACGATCTTGTCGAGGTAGGCCATGCCCGACACCACTTCGGACGGCGCGCCCTTGAGCGCGTCGCCGAACTTGTTCGTGGCCACCGCCGCCAGCACGTCCAGGTCCAGCGCGAGCACGAACACGCACCGCGTCTCCGCCAGAAACAGCTTCAGTGACTCCAGAACGGTCATGGCGGACTCGGGCGTGCATCGGTCGAGGTCGTCCACGAAGACGACAAGCCGACCGTCCCTGCCGTCCTTGCGGACGAACTCCTCGACCGCCTCGGCGAAGTCGGATTCGAAGCGGTTGATCTGCCGGTACTGCTCCGAGTCCCGTACGGCGATGTCCTGGAGCATGTTGTCCACGGCTTCACCCTTGATGACGCCGCCTGTGCCGAGTGCCGCCGCGGCTCCCAGACCCGCCCGGACGGATAGCCAGGTCGCCGCCTTGGCCAGACGGCGTGCCTTGTCCTTTAGCCCCTCCTCCTTCTCCAACTCGGCGAGGATCGTGTGCAATAGCGCGGCCCAGACCTCGACCTTTTGATCGTACTTCCACGGGTTGAACCAGATGGTCGGCACCTGCTCCTGCTCGAAGCGCTGCTCCCACAGCTTCAGGAAGCTGGATTTCCCCGCCCCCCAGGAGCCGAACACCCCAACGGTGAGCGGCAGTGGCGTGGCCTGTGCGACGGCCTCGTGGAGGACAGTGACGTACGGCTCGAAGTGGAACGCGTCGTCCTCAGGGCGGCTGATGGGATTGTCGGTCAGTGGGCGCAAGGGATTTCTCCTGTTGTACGTGTGTTCTCGACCTTCGTGCGGGTCATGCGTGGCTTGGGGGAAGCTCCAGGCAGTGGCGGATCGCGTCCAGATGGATGGGTCGGGCCCGGGGGTCGGACTGCCAGTACTGTTCGGCGAGTTCGGCCGTCCCGCGGGCGAGGTCGAGGTCACCGAGGGCGTGATGATGGCGCACGGTGGCGACGACCAGGTCGCGCACCTCGGGGCGTTCGCTGGCCAAGGCGCGGACCAGGTCCAGACGCCGGACGATCTCTGTCATGCGGCGTCGGCTCGCCGGGATGGTGGGGGAGTCCGGAACGGCGGCTGCGAGCAGGCAGAGAACCGCCTCGTCGGCCTGGCGGCGCTGCTGGGGATCCATGAAGTTGCGGCGTGCGACGAGTTGGAGGACCCGGTGGACCTCTGCCCCGTGGATCGCCTTGTCCACAGTGGCGAGTCCGGCGTCACCGAGTCGCTGCAGGGCACGGTGCAGGCCGACCGCCTGGCACAGCACCGCCCCTGGACCAGGTGGCATCGAGCTCCCCACCCCGGCGAAGAGCAGGTCCTGAGGGACCGGACCGATGCCCAGGTGACACAGCAAACGGAACAGGTCGACGGCTGCGGGCATGTCCTCATCCAGCGCCTTCAGCGCGACCTGCCAGCTCGCCACGAGCGGTACGGGATAGTCCAGCAGGCCGTCCATCTGGAGCAGAGTGGCGCACAGCTCGTCGAACTCCGCCAGATGCGCGGCCACGTCCAGGCCGACGCCCGACAGGGACCGCCCGATCTGCAGGATGGCGAGCGGCAGGTCTCCGCTGCGCTCGGCCAGCGCGTCCGCGTCTTGGGCGGGCAGTTCTGGCACCAGGCGGCGCAACAGGGAGATGCTCTCCGCGCGGCTGAATGGAGGGATGCGCAGAAAGGGGAGCTGGGTGGTCCAGCTGACGCTGCGCGTGGTGACGACGACATGCCCGTTTCCGTGCGGCAGCAGCGGGCAGAGGCGGTCAGGGGACTCGGCGTTGTTCATCACCAGCAGCCAGCCGTTCCGGGTCCGGCCGCGACGCAACCAGTCGAGTACCGCGGCCACCGGAGGCACGCCCGTCGGCCTGGCCGCGATGCCCAGCGCTGCGCCGAGTTCTTCCAGAGAGTGCATGACCTTGGCGGGGTCGGACGCCTCCACCCACCAGACGAAGTCGTAGGTGCCTTGGTAGCGGTGCGCGTACTCCAGCGCCATCTGGGTCTTGCCCACGCCCCCGGTGCCGTACAGCACGTACGGACTGTACTCCTGGGCCGTCAGCGTGCGGCGTAAGTGCTGGAGCAGGGCACCCCGGCCCGTGAAGTAGCTGTTACGGGAAGGGAGATGCTGGTAGCTGACCTCCAACTCGGGGCCGTGTTCGGCCCCTTTGGACGGTGGCCGATGCGCGTATGGTATGGAGGGCTGGAGCCGGGTGCTCTCCCACGCGTCGGTGGGCAGGAACTCCTCCGCCACGGCCAGCGCACGCTGCTTCGCCGACGGGGTGAGGGTTGCTTCGAGGGTCTTCGCGACGTCCGGATGGAAGGTGTACGCACGCCCGGTGACCGCGCCGGAGAGGCGGGCGGGTCTCAGCAGGCCGCTCAGGAACGCCTCTGCGACCGGGAAGTCGCCCCGGTCGGGGAGCATCCGGCGGTGCATGCCGCGCAGCAACGGGACCGTGACCACGGGTGCGACCGCGAGCAGGGCGGCCAGATGTTTCGAGTCGGATTCGGCGGTGCGCAGGAAGCGGTGGACGAGGTCGTCCTCGCGGGGTCGTGGTTTCGGTGCCGGCAGTGGCCGCGGGGGTTCCAGCCGGAGCCCCAGCCCTGAGCGCCAGACACTGTCACCGAGGGCGGCCAGTCGCGCCCAGGTCTTCAGGGAGCCGAGGCCGAAGCCGATCAGCGGCACCGCGTCGTCGACAGGCGGCCAGGGCCCGGTGGCGGGCGCCGCCGGGGGCCTGCGACGCAAGGACCGGGAGGGGGTGCCGGGGAGGTCGGCGCACCATTCCACGTCGACGATGGGGGCGCCGGTGCGGAACCACAGCCGCTGCGGCAGGAGCTGTAGCACGGCCAGCGAGGTGTGCTCGGCGCAGCCGCGCAGCAGCCCCGCCATTCTTCCGTCGTGCCAGGCGGCCCCCAGACCGTCGGTCGCCAGCAGGAGCACACGGCCATCGGTGCGACCGCAGAAGACATCGGCTGCCGGGGCCACCGTGCCATTGTCGTCGACGCAGCGGAGGGCCGTGGGCATGGACGTGTCCAGACGGTAGACCCGGACGCCGAGGAACGGCGCATCCCGAATCACGGTCACGAGCTGCGCCGTGTTGCCGTCCCACACTTCCATGGAGGGAGCGGCGTCCAGGACGAGATAGAGGTTGAAGGACCCGCGCGCGAATGGCCGCAGCGCCGCGAGCAGGGACGATTCACCGGGAGAACTGGCGCGGCTCATGGCGAGTGCAGGGGGAATGGGGGCGATTCGGACAGGTCGGAGCGCGGATCGTCGTAGAGCAGGGCGATCGACTCCCACTCCGTCCTGTCGCGCCGTAGCTCCAGCACTGTCTCGGGCAGGCTCGCCACGGTCGCGTGGGCCGCCAGCTCCTCGATCCTGGAGTCGCATTCCGCGGTGCCGTCGCGCGACCACAGGGCCACAGCTGCACCAGTCTGCAGGACGGCCTCCCAAACCGTGGCCCGCGACAGACAGGTCGTCGAGCCGACGTCCGAGGCACCCAGGCACAGCACACGCCGACCGCCGCCCTCGGACCACATCGAGCGCAGCTGCCCGGCCCTGATCAGCTCTTGCCAGCGCGTCATGCGCTCCTCGGAGGCGGCGGAGTGGTGCCGGGTGCGGACAGTCACCGGGTAGAGCGTGCCGAGCACCGGGCTGTGGGGCCGAGTGCCCGTCGGCCAGCGCTCGACGGGGAGTTCGAGATGCTGTCGGGGCAGCTCGAACTCGATGCGGAGCTGTGCGGCATGCAGCGTGTGTCGTTGCACGACCTTGTTGAGCGTTTCGCGGACCAGTGCCTGCACGGTCGCCAGCGACAGAGGCTCGCTGCTGCCCGGCAGCGGCAGGGCCTCGCCGTCAGTGCCGCGCAGGAGCCACACTGACAGTTCGAACCGAGTACGGTCCCAGGCGGCCTCCTCCAGGACGAATTTGAGTACCCATGGTGGTCCGGACGAGCGGGTCGGCGGCACGGGCAGCATGTAGGGGCCTAGGCGCGCTGCGGTTTGCTGGAGCCATAGACGCAGGGCGTCCCCCACCGGCGGCTCGGCGAGTGCGGCGATCTCGGAGACGAACTCCATCAGTGCGGGTGGTTTCCCGGGCAGGACGGCCGCGTCCTCCAGATCGGCCGCGCGGTCAAGGAGGTCCTCTGCGCGCATGGTTGTGTCGGGAGGGCGGGTGGATACGGAGGCGGACGCCAGCAGCTGATGCAGCTGGCGACGCTCGGACGGCAGCAGCAGCGGCTCGGCCGTCATCCTTTCCACCAGTCCCGCGAACGCCTCCAGCTCCGGGATGCCGGGCATGAGCATGTACAGCGTGGTGACCAGGGAACGCAGTCCGTCCGGCCACTGCGCGCAGGCCCGTACCAGTGCCACGGCCTGAAGGCGTAGCGTGGGATGCCGCGTCACTGTATCGGCCACCGCGGGGTTCCGGGCGGCCAAGTCGCTCATGAGCAGCTTGAGTTCCAACGGGTCGAGAGGCATGGCCAGCAGCGCCTCGACCAGTTCGCCCAGTTCCCGCACAGTGAGCCGGTTAGCGCGTGGTTCGGGACGGCCGAACAGCTGCACGCCGGTGACGGGCATGAGGTTCATGGCCTCGGCCACCGACACCATCCAGCCCACCGCCGGGTCCCCGCCGTGAGCCGCGCTCCCCACGAGGATGCCCACCACACGGCCGCTTTCGCTGTCCCAGACCGGTGCGCCGCTGCCCCCCGGACCGGGAGCCGTCCCAGTGAATTCCAGCCGGGCCCATTCGGCCGATCCCGGCTCGGGGCTGTGCCGTACGACCCCCGTCCACCGCTGTGCCGGTGACTCTGGGCTGAGCCGCACGTGGACTCGCGCTCCGGTATCGGGCCGCTCCCAGGGCAACGTGCGTGGCGCGTCCTCGGCGGCCTCCACGAGATGGAGTAGGGCGAGGTTGCCGTGGCCGTCCTCGCGTAATGGCATCCACCCGCTGGGTACGACCTCCGCGCGACGGTCCGACGGGAGCGCGGGGAGCTGTACCAGGACCTGTCCCCGAGGACGGTCGCCGGACGCCGGGGCGCCCAGGGCGGCGGCGACCACATGCGCGCAAGTGAGGATGTGATTGGGAGCGACCAGAACGCCGGCTCCACGGGTGTGCCCCCCAAGATCCTTGATGGCGGCGACCTGCACATCGGAGCGGCCATCGATCACAGTGTCCCCCTTCCGTGCCCTCCCGCGCCGATTATCCAGTTTGGTGGAAGGCCCTGTCAGGAAGATGACCGACGTCGGCGTCTCGGATCCGTAGGGCGGAGCCGCGCCTTCGCCTCTGCCCACGGCTGCGTCTACCTGCGCGCGAGCAGTGGCTCTCTGTACCTCCAGAACGCCAGGTGCGCGGTGACGCCAGAAGTGCCCGTTCTGGTGTCGGCTGTGCCCTCTGAGGACCGATACGGCTGTCCGTATCGCGCCGACGGTCACGTCCACCTGGCGAAGCATGCTCAGAGAGCGCCTGACTCCTGCACGAGAGTCGGCCGTCCGCACGGCGCCGGATTCCGTGAGACTGTGGGCCGTCCTAGGGCGGGTACTGGAATCGGATCGTCGGCTCGAACCGACCAGGATCCCAGTGAGATCTCTCTGATATCGAACAGAGCAAAGTAGAGCGCCGAAGCTTGGCTGGCACCGTGGCGGACCAGTTTGTCGTCCATCATCCCCGCCACGACCCGTGGCTGCACTGGAAGCCGAATAGCCCCCGCCAGCCAAGACCCTGGGCCGGAGAAGCGCACTCGGCTCCGCAGTACGCGATCGAGTACCCGGTATTTCCGCCGGACCGGAACATCGCACGCCGCTGGACCATCGAGCATCCGCTACCCAGAACTGCCGCGTCCTGACCGTGCCTAAGAGCGCCGAGTGCTGCGGCCACATCATCACCAAGGACCGCGTCCCCGTCGTGCCCCCAGGGTCACGTCCGCTGCAGTGGTGTAATGACGACCACCTCGGCGAACGTGACCCCCGACTGCGTGCGGTCAGAGCAGCTCGTGGAGCCGGTCAAGCAGGAACCGGACGATGCCGGAGGACAGACCGCGGATGGCCGCGCCGATTAGAACCTCACGGATCTGTTTGCGCTGGGACTCGGGGTCGGGTCGGAGCATGGTGGTCTCCTGACGTCGTGTCGGTTGGGACAGCCGGCCGGCTTGCGTTTCACCTTTGGCGCCGTGGAGCACCCCGCGCTGAGTTGCGATGGGGGCCGATTCCCGGCTGGGGTTTTCCCAGTTCAGAGACGCATCACGGACGGGGCAGGCACGATGGTGCGATGAGACGCGACGGGAGGGCAGTTCGGGTGGTGGGCGGATGACGACAGCCAAGCGCCTTATTCCTCGACCGACGCTGCCGCCCGGCCCGCTGCGCACGCTGAAGACGTTGATCTACGAGGTGTACGTCGCCGCCGGCGCGCCGACCCTGAACGAGATGGCGAGAGCCGTGTCCGAAGATGACACGCTGTCCGGCAGTCCGTCCCGGGACACGATCAACCGGTTGATCGGCGAGGCGACAGTTCCCCCGAAGCAGGCGGACGTCGTTGCCCTCGTCACGGCGCTGACCAGGATCAGCGGTGGTGACGGCGAGCAAGGAGGCCGGGACGCGGCTGCACTTTGGACGCGGATTCAGTTGACCGAGCGCCTGGGCCGACCTATCAAGGGGCTTGATGCGTACGACTTGGAGGTGCATCACGCCATCACGGTGGACGGCGCGACAGGGCTTCCCGACTATGTGGAGCGCACGCATGACGTCGCGCTGCGCAGCTTGGTAGCCGAGACCGCTGCTGGGGCGAGCCGCTTGGTGATGTTGGTCGGTACGTCATCGACCGGCAAGACCCGCGCCTGCTTCGAAGCCGTCCAGCATCTGCCGGACGACTGGCGGCTGTGGCACCCGATCGACCCGGAGCGTCCTCAGGCAGCGCTCGCCGATCTCTCCAGGGTCGGTCCCAAGACGGTGATCTGGCTCAATGAGGCTCACCACTATCTGCTGCATCCTCAGCACGGCGAACCCCTTGCTGCAGGTATGCGCACGCTGCTCAGCGATGTGAGCCGGGCTCCTGTCCTGGTCCTGGGGACCATCTGGCCAGGTGTCGGCTACTACGAAGACCTTAGGATCACGCCCCCACCCGGCTCGCCGGATCCGCACGCCCAGGCTCGTGTGCTGTTGACAGGGCGGGTTCTCCACGTGCCGTCCGCCTTCGCCGCTTCCGAGGTCGCGGGGCTCAGAGGGGCGGGAGATCCGCGACTTGCCGCCGCCGCGGCTTCGGCTGAAGAGGGACAGATCACCCAGTACTTGGCGGCTGGCTTCGAGTTGATGGGCATGTACGCGGCGGCGACCCCAGGCCCGAGGGCGTTGCTCGACGCCGGAATGGATGCCCGGAGGATCGGGCACCCCAACAATCTGAATCTTGCGTTTCTCGCCTCGGCCGCCGAGGCGTATCTGACTGACACTGAGTGGGATCTGCTTCCGGACAATTGGCTTGAGCTCTCCCTGGCCCAGCTGACCAAGCCGGTGAAGGGCGCACGTGGGCCTCTGCATCCCCAACGCCGCCGTCGGGGCGCGTCCGCCTCAGCTGCCACGAGCGGTCAAACGTATCGGCTCGCAGATTTCCTTGAGGCCCACGGGCGGGCCTCACGCCGCCTCGACCCCGTCCCCGGGCTTTTCTGGCAAGCAGCCCTGCAGCACTGCGAGGGCGATGCCGCTGATGCTTTGGCAAGAGCAGCAGAAAATCGAAGCCTCATGGAGATGGCTTGCCGCCTCTGGGCAAAGTCCGGTGATTTCTCTCAAGTCGGCAGGGTTCTGGAGGAGGCACTTGATCGAAAGGAGGAGGCCCGGGCCTGGTTCGATCGGGCAGCCGACGCCGGGGACCCTCAGGCTTGCGTGCGCCGCGGGAACGGTTTCCTGGCGGACGGGCGCGTAGAGGAAGCCTTCGTCTGGTACGAGCAGGTCCTTCAGAGGGCGGACCCCTATCTGCTGGTGAGTGTGGGTCATCGGCTAGCGCAGGGAGGTCACTTGGAGGTGGCCCTTGAGTGGCTTGGGCGCCTTGCCGCAGTGGGCCACACCGGAACTTTCCTTATCGCAGCCAACTGGCTTGCCTCGGCAGGCCGGCACGAAGAAGCGTTGGCGTGGTACGAGCGCGCCAGTGCTTCTGGAGACCCATTTGCGGCTGAGATGGCCGAAGAGCTGGTTGCGCGAGGCAGCGGAGAGCGCCTGGCCGCGCGGTTCGCGAGCGGCAGCGTGCCCGACCGAATCCAGGTCGATGAACTCTTGGCTCACCCGGAGGGCGTATCGAGCGAGGCTTTGCTGGGACAGGGCAGCGAACTCGTACGCACGGGCCGGGTGAAGGAGGCACTCTCCTTCTTCGAGTGTTCGACAGCGGCTGGAGATCTGAACGAACAAACAGAAGTGGGCAAGTTGCTGGCCGACGCTGGGCACGTTGAAGAGAGTCTCATCTGGTTCGAACGAGCCGCCCAGGTCGGTGACCAGCACGCACTCCGCGCAGCCGGGAGCTACCTCGCGGCTGCGGATCGCCTGGATGATGCCCTGGTGTGGTTCGAGCGTGCTGTCGCATGTGGCGATACCCGAGCACTCCGATCCGCAGGGGAGTCGCTCGCGGCTGCGGGCCGCTTGGATGATGCCCTGGTGTGGTTCGAGCGCGCCGCTGCGCACGGCGACGCGCTGGCTCCGATGATGGCCGCGGACTGGTTGCAGGCAGCCGGACGCACGACAGAAGCGCTGACCAGCCTTGAGAGCAGCGGGGCGGTTCGAGACAAATACGCGATGCGGGCCATCGCAGGCCAACTGGTCGATGTCGGCCGAATCGACGAGGCGCTCCCCTGGTTCGACCGTGCTGCTGCCCTGGGGGATGCCACAGCTCTTCGCACGGCCGCCCGTCGGTTGGCCGGTGCCGGGCGATTGGATGAGGCAGTTGCCTGGTGTGAACGCGCTGTGGACTCGGGGGACGATGACGCCCTGGGGGAGTTGATCGAGCTGCTGCTACTTGACGACCGTGTGGAAGAGGCGTGGTCATGGGCCGATCGGGCTGTTGCTGCTGGCCGAGCCCGAATTTTGAGCGAGATAGCCGACCAACTGGTCTCTTCTGGCCGTGAAGAGGACGCGCTTGCTTGGTTCAAGCGTGCCGTCGCCGGTGGTGACACCCACGGCTTTAGACAGACAGCGGAGCGGCTGTCCCACTACGGCCGCCTGGACGAGTCGCTTCTCTGGTACGAGCGTGCGGCCGCCCATGGAGATGTCGAGGCGCTGAGCCGGGCGGGCTTGGCGCTGGACCTTGCGGGCCGACCGGACGAGGCACTCGATTGGCTACGGCGTGCTGCCGTTGCTGGACATGACGACCGCAACACCGCGGTGGCGACGCTCCTGAGGATGGGGCGGTCCAGCGAAGCCGATCAACTACGTTGCTTTGGACGTGACTTCGATGGTCGTGTAGCTGCTCCCTGGCGACTCGATGTGGGCTCTTACGCCATGCATTGACTCTCCGGACCGAATCACTGTCACGGGGATTATCGATGCGCTGGGTGGCCCGCAGCGCTTCGTACGGACCGGCGGCAGTCGCCGCGGAGCATTTCGCGCAGGGCGGCGTGCTTCTCATCATCGGGGAGCTCGCGGGCCAGAGTGCACCGGATGCGCGGGCTGGCATCGGCCGCAAGATGGGTGCCGAGGTGGGCTGTTGTCGCTGTCTGGCCGGTAGCGCACCAGAGGTGGGCGGCCAGGGCACGGACCCAGGGTGAGGAGTGCCCGGCTAGTACCGGCAGCGGAAGCAGGTGCTGGCTGCCCGGCAGTTGAGCGAGAGCGTCTACGAGGAGACTGTCGGCAGGGCCCTCTGGCTGCGCAAGGAGCGGAAGAGTGATTCCGGTGATCGTCTCTTCGTCGCTGGGGGTCTGGGCCATGTGGGCTGCCGCGCTCAGGCCGTGGTAGCGGAGGGTCGTCGTCCCCATATCCAGCTGGAAACGGTCGTAGACGTGTGTGGCGTTGAGATCGTCTTGGGCGCTGCCGTCGAGGCGTCCCCGGGACGCCTCCAACGTCACGTCGAGATAGCGGGCGCGCTGTTCGGGCCCAAGGTAGCCGCTGAGGATGGTGAGGGCGTCAAGGGCATCCTGCCGCTGTTGAGCCGTGTGATGGTGACTCCGGATTCTCCGAGTGAGAGCGTCGGCAAACGACTCGCCATCGGCCATGGGCAGGAGGCAGCCGATCAGAAGGGCCGCCTGCGACGGCGATGCATCGATGTTCGGATTGGTTTCGGTATGCCGGCCGAGGCTGCGGTCGAGCAGCGTCTGGGCCAGAGGCCGGGCGCTGTCGGCGGGAGCGTTGGCCAGAATGAGAACCAAGGCAGCCTCGGTATTGCCGTTGGCCGCCGCCGCGGTGCAGCGTTCACTAACCACCGAGGGCTGCAGGCGGAGCGCGTCTTCGCCACGGCCGAGGATCACGTTGGCGGAGAACGCATCCGTCAGGAGAACCTGGCACATCCGGTCGACTGCTTCGACGCGTTGCAGACCGGGATGGCGGATGGCGATATGGATGAGTGCCTGGGCGTAGTCCTGCTCCGCACCGCGGTGGCGACGTCCGGGGCCGGTGAGTACCAGACCAGTGAGGTCGAGGAAGCGCTGGGCCTGCTGCGTGTCGGCAGCGTCAGCAAGGCCGGCGAAGGCGCTGAAGGCGGCTCGACGCACATTGCGGGTACCAAAAGGTACTTCCTGGTCATCGGAGATCTCGGCAAGGGCGACGTCAACCCAGGCCCGCGCCTGCTCGTCGGGGAGCAGGTCTGCCGTCGCCCGCACTGCGGTAAGCGCGCTGTGCCGTCTCCACCGAGGGTGGGCAGCCCAGTCGTCGGGGACGGGAAGATGGAACGGCTCCTCGGGCAGTTGGGCGTCGAGCGTGTCGAGGAGTTCATGGGCGCCGACGGCGACGAGGTGGTTGACGGCGGCATTGATCTCGTCGTGATCCAGGTGGAAGCGTCCAAGTACCTCGTGGGCCTCGTGTTCCTCCAACCAGCTTGCCGTCACGACAGCCTGCCGGAGGTACTGGGCGAGGGCCTGAAGGGTCTCGGCTGGCCGAGCGTGATTTGCAACTCGTCCAAGAGCGCGTTCACGGGCCGAGAAGGGCTCGGGCAGGACACTGCCGCCTCCTGCGGCACGCAGTGCGGTGGCGGTGGGGTAGGTTTCACCGATTCGTGCGGTTTGCAGGCCGTAACGGATGCGCACAAGGTTGTGGGCCTCGGTCCATGCCGCAGCGTCGTCATGATTACGGCGCTGAACAGCACGCTCGATGGCATCGTCATATCGATCGAGAGCATCCTGGGCCCGCCCGGTGTCGGCCAGGTACCGGGCGTGGCGCGCGAAAAGCAGCGCCGTGACCGCAGGGGGATACTCGGATCGAGCAGATCCGGCGAGAGCGATCCACCTGGCGCCGGACCGGTCGGTGTCAGCCAGGCAAGCCCGCAGGCGAGCCCGCCATAGTTGATCACTTTGTTCTGCCGAGGCGGAGAGATCGGTCAAGCCCTCAACCCGCGACCGCAGCAGATCCGTCCGGCCCGAAGCGACAGCGTGCTCGGCGAACCAGGTGACGGCCATCAGACAGTGCGGGTCACTGATCTGGAGGGCGTCGATGCTGGCGGTGATGTCATCCAGGGAGACATCGTGGTGGTACTCGAAGGCGGCGAGGTCACCGAGGGCATTGGCCGCGCGGATGAGCTCGTCAGCTGCCTCGATCTGGTCATTGACGAGCCGGCGGACAACCGACATCGCACGCCAGACCTCACCCATTGGCAGCGCGGCGGCCAGAACGGTCACATCCGCGGCCACGCCCTCCGAGTGGTCACCGGCATCGTGGTGAGCCTTGGCCTGCCGTTGGCGAAGGGAGAGCGCGAGCGGAGCCCACACAGAGGTCTCCAGCGCGTCCGCGATGCGCGCAAAGAGACGAGCCGCAGAAGCGGGATCGGCGGCCTCCAGCCTCTGGGCCTCCTGAAAGTCCAGGGCCAGCCCAAGGTGCGCGACCGGGCCCCGGATCAGGGCATCAGGTTCGACTTCAACCGGCTGCACCTCCGCGCCGACTGAAGAGAAACGGGGCTTGAGCCGGGCAGCCAGCTCCCGGCGCAGCATGACTTCGGTGACCTGAGCGGCAGTCGGGGCCCATCCACCGACAAGATGCTCGATGCGGCTCAGGACCTGCTCCGCCGCCCCAGCGGTGTTCTCCACAGCCTCACTGCGCAGGCTGCCGACCGCCTGGGTGTAGTCCCGCTCGTCGCCGTCCTCCAGACGAAGGTGATGAACCCTCAGGGCAGACAGCAAACGCCAGGTCAACTCCCGCGTCGGCACCCCGTGCGTTTCGATACCGCGGGCCACGGCTTCAGCCACAACGTGGTCCAACTGATCCAGCCTGGCCCGCATCTTGCTGTTTGTGGGACCTGGGCGAGAAGCCTCAGCGCGGAACTCTTCCGGCCCCCGTCCCGAAGCGATGCGGGCGAGCCTGGCTACCTCGTGGCCATGGGCATTCCGGTCGGTGACCGCGAGTGCAACCCGGTAGCGGCCCGCCTGGATCTCGCCCCAATGTTCGGTGACCTCCCGCAGGTAAGAGCCGACCAACGCCACGGTCGCGTCGCTGGACGGCACCACGTTGGGGTCGCGCCGGACTCCGATGGCTACCCGAAACTCTTCACCGCCCTGGCGCGGCCGGGCGGTGATCAGAATGTCGTCGACCTTGCTGAACTGGCTCGCCTGGAGCTTGATCTCTACCGGTACGAGCACTGGGTCGCCGAGCTCTTCCGGAGGATCGCCGGTCAGCAGCGAGGCGAGGAGAACGGCTGCGTAGCGGTGCTCCAACACCGTTCCTCCGCCGCCTGATGCGTACGGCGAAACTTCCGCGGCAGCGGCCGTGTCATCTACCGGGATCACCAGCTCAGACTAGCCCTCCACGGTCATTCGACGCTGCGGTTGCCGCCTACGGGGCAGCAGGCTTTGGTTCACCACGCGGCGCGGAGTGGAGGCGTTGCCGCAGGCCCGGCGCTCGCATTTTGGGTCAGATTCCGCTTTCTGCCTACATCGTCACTGGGGATGCCGGGCCTGAGCAGTCGGGCGTGGACATCGCGGCGATCCTGTACTTCTGGGAGAGGACGGCCCCTTCGTCGAGGGCTGCGGAGAGTTCGGGGCTTTGATGTAGTCGAGGTACTGCCGGATGGTCTGCGGCGACTCGGCCGTTTCCATGTCCACCCCGGGGATGCCTGCCTTGCCGTTCAGGGCTTTGCCCGCCTTGGCCGGGGACTTGGCGCCGGTGGCGCATTCGCCGCAGCCGACGGAGAAGAAGGACAGCACGGTCCGCTTGTCCCCCCGGCACGAAGGTCTTCTCGTCGCCAATGAGCAGTGTGCATCGCGAAGTTGCTGGTCTTGTGTCCTGAACATGAAAGGGAGTTGGTTGTAGGGCAGCTTCTGGAAAATGGTGC
>NZ_BAAGPS010000072.1:4408-96179 GCF_054783935.1 Streptomyces pseudoechinosporeus | reverse complement strand
GCACAGCACCCGCGACAGCGGCTGGTCCTTGGCCGTGCCGATCGCGGCGAGGAGGTTGTCGGTGCTGGTGGCACCCATCCGCTCCAGGCCTAGCAGCTGGTCGCGGGTGAGGGTGAACAGGTCGGCGAGATCGGCCACCAGGCCGGTCTCGACGAGCTGGACGACGCGGGTGTGGCCGAGGCCCTCGATGTCGAGCTGGTCGCGGCCGGCGGCGTAGGAGAGGGCGGCCACCAGGTGGCAGTTGCGGCCGTTCTCGCAGCGCCAGCGCTGCTCGCTGGTGTCCATCGCCGAGCCGCACCGCGGGCACACCTCGGGGAAGACGATGGGCTGTTCGATACCGGTCCGCAGGTGGGCGACGGGGGCTTCGATGCGGGGGATGACGTCGCCGGCCCGGTGGACCATGACGTGGTCGCCCAGGCGCAGGTCGCGGCGGGTGATGTCGGCCGGGTTGTGCAGGGTGGCATAGGTGATGGTAGAGCCGTCGATGGTGACCGGCTCCAGCACGGCGCGCGGGGCGATGATGCCGGTGCGGCCCACGTTCCACTCCACCTCCAGCAGCCGCGTGATCTTCTCCACCGCGGGCAGTTTGTAGGCGATCGCCCAGCGCGGGGCGCGCGTGCCGGATCCGGCGGCCTGCTGGTCGGCGGCCCGGTCGGCGAGTCGGGCAGCACCTGCTCGGGATGGTCGGCCTCCCACGCCGCGATGCCGCGCATCAGTCGGTCGTAGGCGTCATCGTCCAGCACCGACGTGCCGCCCGCGTAGTAGGCGGCCGCCGCCTTCATCGCGTCCTCGACCGCCTGCGCGTACGCGACGGCATCCACGATCACTGCAACTGGTGTGGTCATGCTCGCCATCCTGCCTGCCACCACTGACAACGCCCCGGGCACGCGGCCACCGAACCCCGCCGACGCGCTGCACCCTCAAGCAGCGGCTGCACGAGCTCCTCGCCGATGACACCGGCGCCATATCCCCGAAGCTGCAGCCCCTTCACGACGCCCTGGCCGGCACCGAACGGGCTGGCACCGCGATGCGCCGGCTCTCCAAGGGCATCGTCTCCACCGTCTTGTCCGATCTCGGTTCCGGCCGCCGCCCCCTCACTCACGAGGCCCTGGATGAACTCCCTGAGGGCAAGGTCGTCGAGCACATCCGCAGCGTCCTCGTCGCCACCGGAGTCCTGCCCCGGCGGGACGAGCAGATGGTCCGTCTCGAACGGCACGTGAAGGACCTCGTCGCCTCCCACGCGACCGTCGAGGGACGGAAAATCCTGTATCGGCACGCGACTTGGCACCTCCTGCGTCGGCTTCGCCGACGCAGCCGTGGCAAGGAAATCACGCACTACCAGCTCAAGGTCGCGCGGCAACATCTGCGAGCGGCCGTCTATCTCCTGGACCGGCTCGCGGGCCAGAACCTGACCCTTGCCACCTGCCGTCAGGCAGACCTTGAGCACTGGATGACCAGCGACGACGTCCGTCTTCGTCTGAAGGCAGGCCACTTCGTGCGCTGGGCCCTCTCCCAGAAGATCGTCCGTGATCTCAGCTTCCCGGCCGTGCGATGGAACGGCCCCTCCCAGGCGATGGACGTCGAGGCCCGCTGGGAGACCGCCCGCCGCCTGCTGCACGACGACACCCTCAAGCCCGAAGACCGCCTTGCCAGCCTGTTGTTGCTCCTCTATGCCCAGTCCCGCCGCGATCTCCCGGCTCACCGTCGACCACATCGAGGAGACGGACGGAGCCGTCCGCATCCGCCTCGGCGCCGTCCCGGTCGAGCTTCCCGCACCCGTCGCTGAACTGGCCCTCCAGCAGGTCGAGGTTCGCCGCAGCCACGCCGTCCTCGGCCGCACAGACTCACCCTGGCTCTTCCCCGGAAGCCAGCCCGGCCGCCCGATCAGCGCCTGGGCCATGGGCGAACGGCTCCGCAAACTCGGCATCCGGCTCGCGGAAACCCGCTCAACCGCCCTGTTCCAACTCGCCACCGAACTGCCCGCCGCGGTCCTCGCCCGCACCCTCGGCATCGACATCACCGTCGCCGTCAAATGGCAGCGAGCCGCCGTCGGAGACTGGGCCGCCTACGCAGCCGAGATCGCCCGACGGAACTCGAAAGCTGATCCCTGCACCGATGTCAGACCCGCTCGAACGGCTCCGCGTACTTGAAGACGCCCCGCAGCGCGGGGTCGTGGGCGGTCAGGGTGCGGACTTGGAAGTACTCGCCCCACGCGGGGTCCGGTGCGGTGATGCCGTAGTCCGTGCTGGTGCGGAAACCGTAGCGGCCGTAGTACGCGGGGCTGCCGAGGAGGGCGACGAGGGGCTCGCCCAGGGCATCCGCTGCGCCGAGCACGGTGTGGACGAGGGCGAGGCCGACGCCGCGGCGCTGGTGGTCGGGGTGCACGCTGAGCGGGCCGAGGCCCAGGG
The DNA here is from genome assembly GCF_054783935.1 of Streptomyces pseudoechinosporeus. Classification (NCBI taxonomy): domain Bacteria; kingdom Bacillati; phylum Actinomycetota; class Actinomycetes; order Kitasatosporales; family Streptomycetaceae; genus Streptomyces; species Streptomyces pseudoechinosporeus. Next base: position 93,771 of record NZ_BAAGPS010000072.1, on the reverse strand, counting down.
CGGGGGCAGTGCCGACATGGCCACGGGTGCAGACCACGTGGCCTACTACCTCGTCCTTGTCGCTGAGTGCCACGAGCGACAGTTCCGGCAGCCAGCCGTCGCAGGTGCGCAGCTCGTCGAGGAGGGTTACCTCCACCGGAACCGGAGTCTCCGGCTTGGCGAAGGCCGCCGCGGTGACGGTGCTTACGGCGGGGACATCGGCAGGCGTTTCGCGTCGGATCAGCACCGGCACAGTCTGGGCCCCGAGCCGCGGCGCAGCAAAGGATTTTGGGGTACGCCCGCCCGCCCAACCGGCCTGATCGATCGCGAGCAAGACGCCAGCAGTACCAGCCTCGCCGTCGTCTGCTCGGTGGCCGCCCGCACCAGTAGCCGGTGAAGAGGACGTGGTCGGGTGCGCCGCTCGGGTGGCGTGAGATCGGTCGCTGGCCCGGAGCCCTCCGCCTGGCGCGTGACGACATCCGTGACGAGGTCCTCACGCCCTTCCGTCCCGGAGCGCACCGCCCGCCACTACCCACAGCGCTCGTCAACCCCCCTTCGCCGGGGCCGTGTTCAACGCGGGCCGTGATCGCCGGGATATGGCCCCGGACCCGTACAACGCCCGTACAGGACCCGTACAACCAAGGCGAGCAACGACCGCGTACTCCGTACGACGAGGACGACGTACGGCCCTCGCACCTGGTCACCGGCGCCCCGCCCACCCACGCTGACACCGTGACACAGCAACAGACCACCGACACCGGTGAACCCCGCACCTCCGACCGCCAGTTGACCCTCCACCTCAGCAGCACCAGACGGGGCGCCCGGCTCGCACGCCAACTCGCCGTCCAGCAGTTCACCGAGTGGACCGGCCTCCCGTACGATTCCGATCCCGCCCGCACCGTCGCCCTCGTCACGGCCGAGCTGGCGTCCAACGCCATCACGCACGGCAACGTTCCCGGCCGCGACTTCCGGCTGACGCTGCTCCACCTGCTCCGGCCCACCGCCGTACGGATCGAGGTGACGGACATCCGCCCCGAGCGGTTGCCCCCCGACCCCGCCTCCCTCGCCCCACCTGCCGACGCGACGTCGGGCCGTGGTCTGCTCCTTGTCCAGGCGTACGCGAACCGCTGGGGCTGCACCGTCCACGACGCGTACACCAAAACCGTCTGGGCCGAGGTGTCCCTACAGCAGCCGAACACGTCGTTGCCCCTCCGCACGGGATGCGGCTCTGAGCGGGCGACCACCCGGGCGCACGAGGCGTAGACAGCCGGCCTGCGGCCTGGGGAGGGGACGGCCCGAGCGGCAGCACCAGCCGACCGTTACGACTCAGGCGGGCCCGGTTACCGCCCGCGCACCTTGCGAGAGGTCCGCGAGCGGATGACGTACGCCCGGCGCACCGGCGAGTCCCTCGCCAGGGCACTCGTACGTCCCGACGTGCCGTGACGGCCAACGCGGACCTGCCGCGGGTCGCGCGTACTCCACGTCCGTGCCGGGCGACGCCCTGGAGGCTGTACTTCGAGTCGCACGAGCGACCCCCAGGAGCACGTTGAGTGAAGCGCTGGTCAGTTGTCCAGACGGACCGGCATCAGCATCGAGAACGTGTCCTCGTCGTCGGGCCGACGGATCGCGATGGGTGCTGTAGGAGCGCCGAACTCGACGATCAGCTGGTCGCGGGCTCCGGCGGTGAGCGCGTGCAGCAGGAACTCGCGGTTCACGGCGACGTGGTTCTGGTCGTCGTCACCGTCCTCGCAGATGGTCACCGTGCCGTCGGCCGTCACCTTGAGCACGCTGAGATCGACGGATTCACCGTCCGGCTTCTGCACCTCGCTCGCGCGGACGGGACCAGTCTTCACCGCCTCCTGGAAAGCCGGCACATCGACGAGGGCGCGGCGCCCGGCCGGCAGCTGGACGAGGCGACGGTAGTCGGGGAAGTCGTGGTCGAGGCCCTGGCCGGCCGCCTGACGGCTCCCGTCCCCGCTCTCCAGCGTCACGCGGTCACCGTCCACAGCGAGTTGGACGGGTTCCTCGCCGCTCAGCAGCGCCCGCATCGCGTCGGCGAGCGGGGCAGGCACGATGACCTGCATGCGGGGACCGCCGTGCCCGGTGGTACCGGTTCGCGCGACGGCCATCCGGTACCGGTCGGTGGCCACGACGTGGAGTGCCTCGTCCTCGATATCGAACAGGACACCGCCGAGCATCGGCAGCTCCGGGTCGGTACTGGCGGCGAAACGGACCGCGTCCAACGCGGCGGCCAGCTCAAGCGAGGAGACGGACAGCCGGATGGTGGCGGTGCGGAGCGACGTCATGGGGTTCTCCCTGTGTTCGAGTAGTGCTCGGAGCGTGGAGAACTCGCTGCGGGCATCGGACAGCCCCAGTTCAAGACGGCGCAGATGCGCCTCAAGCAGCTTCCGCACCAGGTCGGTGTCCGCGCTGGACCAGCCGGCCAGCACCAGCCGGATGTCCGCCAACGGCATACCGGCCCGGCGCAACCGGGCCAGCAGCCGGGCCTCTTCCAGCTGCTCGGGGCCGTACCAGCGGTAGCCACTCACCGGATCCACCCAGGCGGGGACCAGCACACCGGCACGGTCGTAGAACCGCAGGGCGCTCACGCCCAGTCCGCTGTCCCGGGCCATCTCACCAATGCTGCGCATTTCGCTCTCCACACCCAGGACTCTGAGCCCTCCACCAGGTCGAGGGTCAACTCATGGACATCGCGCGGTGACGCATCTGTCAGGGGTGCGTCTCGCGATGGGTCTGTCAGAGGTCCGGCACCGAGGTTCACGCTGCGGTGGACGTCCGGTGGACGAGCTCGGGGAAGGTGTCTTCCCACACGTTGCGGATGTGTCTGCTGACCAGGGTGCGCAGCCCGGGCCACTGGCCGATCAGCAGGTCCCGGTTGAGCAGGGTGACAAGGTCGTCGTGCTGTCCCTCGGCCAGGACGGTGCGGTAGAGACTCATACGCTGCCGTGGCCGGTCCAGGTCGTACGTGCGCAGGCCGGACCAGGCAAGCAGTACATGGTCCTACCGGAGCTACGGAAGCCTGCCGTGATCTGCTACAGCCTCGATGAACTGGTCGCCCTGCCCGACGCGGCGAGTGCAGGAAGCGAGGAGGGCACGGAAGCCACGGAGGAGTAGGCCTCAGCGGCGGCAGGCTCGGCGGACTCGCGAGGCGTCGCGTGGCCCTCCCGGTTCCTCCACAGCCAGCCGATGTCGCGGCCGAACGACCACACCAGCGAGCCCAGTGCCAGGGCGACCGTCGCGAGGGTCAGGGCGTACGGGAGGATGCCCGCTCCCGCGATCAGCAGTGCCACTCCCTGGAGCGCCGCCACCGTCTTGCGGGCCGTGCTCGGGGGCAGGGCGGCGTTCAGCCAGGGGAGGAAGCGGGCCGCGGCGACGAAGGCGTAGCGCATGGCGCCGATCAGCAGGACCCAGGGGCCCAGCTGCGTGGAGACGTACACGCTCAGGACCAGGATCAGGAAGGCGTCGACTTCCATGTCGAAGCGGGCGCCCAGCGCGGTCGAGGAGCCGGTGCGGCGGGCGACCTTGCCGTCGACCGCGTCGAGGATCAGGGCGACCGTGGTCAGGGCGACCAGGAGGGTGACCGGTGGCGGGCTCTGGAAGGAGTCCGCGACCAGGGCCGTGACGCCGCCGACGAGTGTGGCGCGGCCCAGGGTGACGCGGTTCGCGGGACCGAAGGAGCGGGGCCGGGTGCGGTGCAGGGCGCGGGCGAGCACGGCCCAGGTGGCGAACGCGAACGCCAGGCCCGTCAGCCAGCCCGCGGGACCCATGCCGATGGCCGTGCCGATCACGGCCAGCAGGAGGAGCTGTATGCCCGCTCCCACGGCCGTCTCCTGCTGTACCTGCACGAGCCTCGCGTCGTATGTGTTGTTCAGGGCCACCGCACATCCTCCGGCCAGATGACAAAGTCGATCACTGCCGCTTACGTTGTTCCGCGGCTTCGCAACGGTCGGTACGTGCACCGTCGCCGGAGCGTTCAGCCGGACTCAGCAGGTTCACAGCTTGGGCACGACTTTTTGCATGACTTTGCAGCACGAATTTTCAGGAGGATGAGATGCCGATGGACCGCGTTGCGCGCGCCTTCTGGCTGGAGTCTCCGGGTCACGGCGAGATACGGGATGCCGATCTGCCGAGCCCCGTCGAGGGCGAGGTTCTGGTGCGCACGCTCTTCTCCGGAGTGAGCCGGGGGACCGAGACCCTCGTCTTCCGCGGTGGCGTGCCGGAGAGCCAGTACGGCGCGATGCGGGCGCCGTTCCAGGAGGGCGAATTCCCGGGGCCGGTGAAGTACGGGTATCTCAATGTGGGCCTGGTGGAGGAGGGGCCGGCGTCGCTCGTCGGGCGGACCGTCTTCTGTCTCTATCCGCATCAGACCCGATACGTCGTTCCGGCCAGTGCCGTGACGCCCGTACCCGAGTCCGTGCCCGCCTCGCGCGCCGTCCTCGCCGGCACCGTGGAGACCGCGGTCAACGCCCTGTGGGACGCCGCCCCGCTGATCGGCGACCGGATCGCGGTGGTCGGCGCCGGAATGATCGGCGCCAGTGTCGCCGCCCTCCTCGCCCGGTACCCCGCCGTCCGCGTCCAGCTCGTGGACGCCAACCCGGAGCGCGCGGAACTCGCCCAGGCGCTCGGCGTCGACTTCGCGCTCCCGGCGGACGCCGCCGGCGACTGCGACCTGGTCGTGCACGCCAGCGCCACCGAAGCGGGACTCACCCGCTCACTGGAACTCCTCGCCCCGGAGGGCACCGTCCTCGAGTTGAGCTGGTACGGCGACCGGCGGGTCAGCCTGCCGCTGGGCGAGGCCTTCCACTCCCGCCGACTGGTCGTCCGCAGCAGCCAGGTGGGCACCGTGTCCCCGGCCAGGAGCGGGCGCCGTACGTACGCCGACCGGCTCGCCCTCTCGCTCGAACTGCTCGCCGACCCCGCCCTGGACGCGCTGATCACCGGATCGTGCGCCTTCGAGGAACTACCGGAGGCGATGGCCGCGCTCACCGGGGGTCAGACGCAGGCGCTGTGTCACCTGGTTCAGTACGACACTGAAGGGGCCTGACCACCCCGGATCGGTTCGGGACTACGCCCGGTGACCGGTCCGCCGAACGACGCGTCCCAGCCACGCGTCCGAAACAAAAACCCGCCGAAACTTCCTCCCGTACCCCCTGAACACGGAGAACGGACCTGCCGTACTACACGGCACGCCCGGCAGAGGGATCAGACGCGCCGCACCTGGAGGGTCGTCCGTTGTTCAGCATCACCGTCCGCGATCACCTCATGATCGCCCACAGCTTCCGCGGGGAGGTCTTCGGACCCGCGCAGCGCCTGCACGGGGCGACGTTCCTCGTGGACGCCACCTTCCGCCGCGCCGAGCTGGACGACGACAACATCGTCGTCGACATCGGACTGGCCACTCAGGAACTGGGCGGAGTGGTAAGCGAGTTGAACTACCGCAACCTTGACAACGAACCCGACTTCGCCGACACCAACACCTCCACGGAGTTTCTGGCCAAGGTCATCGCCGACCGCCTCGCGGAGCGGGTGCACAAGGGAGCGCTGGGCGAGGGCGCCCGCGGACTGTCCGGCATCACGGTCACCCTGCACGAGTCGCACATCGCCTGGGCGAGTTATGAGCGTGGCCTGTGAACGCCGACATCATCCCCATGTCTCTTCGCGCCATGCACTTCGTGATGCCCGGCACAGTGGACGACCCGACCAAGCCCAGCGGCGGCAACACCTACGACGCCCGGGTGTGCCTCGACCTTCCCGCCTTCGGCTGGCAGGTCCACAAGCACGCGATCGACGGCAGCTGGCCCCGGCCCGGAGCCGCCGCCCGCGCGGAACTGGCCCGCACCCTCCATGAGTTGGCGGACGGCACCGTCGTGCTCCTCGACGGACTCGTCGCCTGCGCCGCCCCCGAGATCATCGCCGCGGAGACCGAGCGGCTGCGCCTGGTCGTCCTCGTTCACCTGCCGCTCGGCGACGAGACGGGGATCGACCCCGGCCTCGCGGCGGAACTGGACGCCCGCGAGCGCCGCACGCTGCGTTCCGTGCCCGCGATCGTGGCCACCAGCGAGTGGGCGGCCCGCAGGCTGGTCGCCCACCACGGGCTGGCCCCCGACCGGGTCCATGTCGCCGCGCCCGGCGCCGACATCGCGCCCCTGGCCGCCGGCACCGACGGCGTCTCGCGGCTGCTGTGCGTCGCCTCGGTCACCCCGCGCAAGGCGCAGCACCGCCTCGTCGAGGCCCTCGCCACCCTCACCGACCTGAACTGGAGCTGCGTCTGCGTCGGCGGCCTGGGCCAGGACCCCGACTATGTCGCCGAAATCCGGGAGCTCATCGGCCAACACGGCCTCGGCGACCGGCTGCAACTCGTCGGCCCGCAGGCCGGAGCCGAACTCGACGCGAGCTACGCCTCCGCTGACCTCCTGGTGCTCACCTCGTACGCCGAGACGTACGGCATGGCCGTCACCGAAGCGCTGGCCCGGGGCATCCCCGTCCTGGCCACGGACGTCGGCGGGCTCCCCGAGGCGGTGGGGCGCGCACCCGACGGCGGGATGCCCGGCATCCTCGTACCGCCGGAGAACTCGGCGGCGCTCGCGGCGGAACTGCGCGGCTGGTTCGTCGACACCGATGTACGACGTCGTCTGAGGGCCGCCGCGCGCGGACGCAGGGCCGCGCTGGACGGCTGGGCCGCGACGGCCCGGAGCCTGGCCGGTGTGCTGGGGCGACTTGGGCGGGACGCAAGGAAGGGGGCAGCGTGAGTACGAGCATGACACCACCCGAGCACGCGACGCCGAAGGTCCCGGAGGTGGGAACGATTCGGCTGGGTGACCGCAGGCGCGGCGCCGCCGACGCGGAGGCCGACGACGTGACGCGGTACGCCCCCGAGTGGCTGGAGTTGCGCGAGAGCGCCGACGCCGCCGCGCGGTCGGTCGAGCTCCTCGATCCCTTGCGGATCCGGCTCGCGAACCTGCCGCAGCGGTCCAACGGCCTGGTGATCCATGACCTCGGCTGCGGCACCGGCTCCATGGGCCGCTGGCTCGCCCCGCGACTCGACGGCCCTCAGCACTGGGTCCTGAACGACCGCGACCCCTATCTGCTGCACTTCGCCGCCGTCGGCTCGCCCCGCACGGCCGCCGACGGCAGCCGTGTCACTGTCGAGACACAGCGCGGCGACGTCTCGCGGCTGACCGCGGACGCGCTGAAGGGTGCCTCGCTGGTGACCGCCTCCGCCCTGCTCGACGTACTCACCGCCGACCAGATCGAGGCGCTCGCCAAGGCCTGCGCCGGAGCCGGCTGCCCCGCCCTGCTGACGCTGTCGGTGGTGGGGCGCGTCGAACTCACGCCCGCCGACCCGCTGGACGCCGAGATCGCCGAGGCGTTCAACGCCCACCAGCGCCGCGATGACCTGCTCGGCCCCGACGCGGTCACCACGGCCTGCGACGCCTTCGCCCGGCACGGCGCGACGGTACGGGTGCACCCCAGCGCCTGGCGGCTCGGCCCCGACGAGTCCGCGCTGATGGCGGAGTGGCTGCGTGGCTGGGTCGGCGCGGCCGTCGAGGAGCGCCCCGAACTCGCCGCGCGCGCGGGCGCCTATCTGAGGGGGCGTCTCGCGGCGTGCGCGGCGGGGGAGTTGAGCGTCGTGGTGCACCACAGCGATCTCCTCGCCCTCGCCCGTCCGATGGGAGGGGCGGCATGAGTGCGCAGGCGGTGGCAGCCGACGCGCAGCCACGCGCCGTCCGGGTCGAGCCGGCATCAAGGCCCGTCCTGGACGGCAGTGAAGAGCAGGCGATACGAGGCGCACGGGCGGCCCGGGCTCCGAAGCCGGTCCCGGACGCGCGCCGCACCCTTCGTACGCTCTGGTCCCGTATCGACTCCCGCGCTCTGCGCACCCACTTCGGCACCTTCGCGGGCGTCGCCATTCTCGGCGTACTCGTCTGGCGGATGGGCACCGGCGTCGTCGTGGACGGACTGCGCCGGGTCGACGGCCCCACCGTGCTGGCGGCCCTCGGGATCGGCGTGGTCACCACGGTGTTCAGCGCCTGGCGCTGGTGCCTGGTGGCCCGGGGCCTGAAGATCCGGCTGCCGCTGGGTCCTGCCGTCGCGGACTACTACCGCTCCCTGTTCCTGAACGCGGCGCTGCCCGGCGGCGTACTCGGCGATGTGCACCGCGCCGTACGGCACGGGCAGAGCGCCGGTGACCTCGGCAGGGGCGTACGCGCCGTGGTCCTCGAACGCGTGGCGGGCCAGGTGGCGCTCATGGCCGTCGGCGGGGTCCTCCTGCTGACGCTGCCCTCGCCGGTCCAGGCACAGACCCAGCACCTCGTCGAGGCATCCGCCATCGCGCTGGCGCTCGCCGCGATGATCGCGGCCGTCGTCGCGGTCCGGCTGAAGGGCTCGTCGCCCTCGTCGCGACGCATGCCCCGCCTGCGCAACGCGCTCGCCGAGGCGCGTGAAGGGCTGGTGGCCCGCCACACCTGGCCAGGTGTCGTCGTCTCGTCGGCCGTGGTGCTGGCGGGCCACCTCGTGATGTTCGTGCTCGCCGCCAGGGTCGCGGGAGCCGACGCGTCCCCAGTCGTGTTGCTGCCCCTGGCGGTGCTCGCCCTGCTCGCCATGGGACTGCCGCTGAACGTCGGCGGCTGGGGCCCCCGCGAGGGCGCCACCGCCTGGGCCTTCGGCGCCGCCGGACTCGGCGCGAGCACCGGGCTTTCGGTCGCCGTCGTCTACGGAGTGCTCAGCCTCGTGGCGAGCCTGCCCGGCATCGGCGTACTCGTCGCCCGGTGGGCCATGAGCCTGCGGCGCCCGCGACCCGCGTACGAGAAGGGTGCGCCGCAGCGCCACAACGGCCATGTCCCGCGCTCACCACCGGCGAACGCGGGGGACGCGGCCGACGGTCAAGGCCGGCTGCTCTCGGCGCCGTCCTGCCCGGCCCCCTTCTGTATGGCGTCCACAGCGCCCGGAGCGGAATTCGCCGCTTCCGGCCTGAGGATCGAGAAATACGAACCGAAGCAGTCCACCAGGCCCGCCAGCAGCTCCTTGCCTTTTGCGGCGGTAGCCAGCGAAGGACGGCCGATGACACCGGACTCCGTGTAAGCGGACATATCGAGGGTGAGAAGATGCCGCCGGTCGTCGGCGAGGAAGTCGGAGGACTCATATCCGGGACGCACCATTTCCGGATGAGCGTGCAGCAGGATGGACGTCTCCAATTCCCCCGCATGCATATCGCTGAGCAGCGAGGTCCGCACATCGGCCCGGACCCGCGCCTCCTCCCAGTCCTCCGCGGCCGGGAACAGCGCCATGCGCGTGCCGCTGCCGGCGGATTCCTGCACCACATTGCCCAGCACGTAGTTCCCGCCATGTCCGTTGACCAGTACCAGGGCGTCGATGCCCGAGCGACGAAGCGAGTCGGCTATGTCCCGTACCACCGCGTGGAGTGTCACCGCGGAAATACTGACCGTCCCCGGCCAGGCGGCGTGTTCGTGCGAGCAGGCGATGGTCAGCGGAGGGAGGAGATGCACCGGGTACGCGGCGGCGACCTCACGGGCGATGGTGCAGGCGATGACGGTGTCAGTGGTCAGGGGTAGAAAGGGCCCGTGCTGTTCGAAGCTGCCGATGGGGAGGACGGCGACGCCGGGCCGACGCGCCCTCACGTCCTCCGTGGTGTCCAGCGGCAACAAGCCGGGGGTGGTCAGCTGTGTTCCCGAACCGGTCATGGTGTTAAGGCCTTTCGTTCCGTAGGCACCGACGAGAGCAGGCTAACGCGGCAACGGCAGATTGGATGCAGGAGAAAATGAAGGAAAGCAAAGGCGTGCTCGGTCGAAGTGCCCGCCCCAAGGCAGATGTCCAGTCGGGTGTCCAGCGTGTGGTGGATCTCCAACTGCACACCGTGTACGGAGATTTCTACGCCGTAGGCTATTTGGACCTCGAACGCGGGGATGAACAAGTGGCCCTCATATACGGCGATATCGACGGAACGGAGGACACTCTCACCCGACTGCATTCGGAGTGCCTCACCGGAGACGCCTTCGGGTCCACGCACTGCGAGTGCGGCGACCAGCTGTCGACCGCCCTGCGCACCATCGTGGCGGAGGGCCGCGGCATCCTCCTCTACCTCCGTGGCCACGAGGGCAGAGGAATCGGCCTGCTCGCCAAACTGCAGGCGATGAAGCTCCAGTCGGAGGGCCTGGACACGGTCGAGGCGAACCTCGCCCTCGGTCTCCCGGTGGACGCCCGCGACTACGGCGTAGCCGCGGACATGCTGCACGACCTCGGCGTGCCCTCCGTACGGCTGCTCTCCAACAACCCGGCCAAGAGCGAGGCCCTGCGGCACCACGGCATCGAAGTCGCCGAGCATGTCCCGTTGTTGATACCGCCGCGCGAGCACAACATCAGCTATCTGCGCACGAAGCGGGAGCGCATGGACCACCACCTGCCGCATCTGGACGCGGTGATCCACTGGTCCTGAACTGGTCCCGACTGGTGCGGCGGCCCGGATCCCGGATAGGAACAGGGGATGACAGAGACAGATGACGTCGTCCTCTACCTCTCCGGACACCAGGTGACGGAGCTGCTGAGCACCGACGCGGCCATCGCGTCCCAGCGCGCGGCCTTCACCGCGCTCGGCGACGGCACCGCCGACCTGCCCGGCAAGATCATGCATCCGAGCGGGTTCGACGACAGTGTCATGTTCGCGTACCTCGCGCGGCTGTCCGCGGACACCGGGGCCGTCGCCAAGTTCGGCAGCGTCAATCCGGGCAACGCGGCGGCCGGACTGCCGAGCGTGCACGCGGTGATCAACGCGCTCGACCCGGTCACCGGCCGCCTGGCCGCCGTCATGGACGGAACGGCGGTGACGACGCTGCGCACGGCCGCGGGCAGCGCGGTGGCCTTCGACGCGCTGGCCACCGCCGACAGCGCGGAGCTGGGCCTGCTCGGCTCGGGCACGCAGGCGCTGGCCCATGCGCGGGCGGTGGCGCGGGTGCGGGATCTGCGGGCCGTACGCGTGTGGAGTCCGACCCCTGCTCACCGCGAGCGGGCGGCCGAGCTGCTGGCGGCCGAACTCGGCATCGCCGCCAAGGCCGTCGACTCGGCCGAGGAGGCGGTGTCCGGGCTGCCCATGGTCGTGGCCTGCACGCTCAGCAGCACGCCCGTGGTGCAGGGCGAGTGGCTGGCGCCCGGCTGCACGGTGGTGAGCGTGGGGTCCTTCGAGCCAACCCGCAGCGAGGTCGACGCCGAGGTCGTACGGCGGGCCGCGGCCGTGGTCGTCGACGACCCGGACACCGCGGCGGGCCACGCCGGTCCCGTGGCGGACGCACTGCGCCACGGGCTGCTCACCTCTGAGGACCTGATTCCGCTCGGCGGTGTGCTCACGGGCCGGTGCGGCGGACGTACGCACCCCGACGACATCGTCTACTACAACAGCGTCGGCCTCGGCATCCAGGACGCCGCCGCGGCCTGGGCCGTGATCGACGCCGCCAGGGAGGCAGGCCTGTGAGCGGTGTGCCGGGACGTACCGACCAGAAGACTGACGGTCCGTGAACTAACGGCCCTACCACGGTCTTTCGCGTATGGGCGCTGCCGCTACCGTTGATTCCCAAGGGTGCCGGGAACGGGGAGCGTGGTGTGGTGGAGCCCATTTCGATGGCTGCTGTGGCGGCGGTGCTCGGGGCCGTGGGCTCCGGGATGGCCAATGAGGCCGGGAAGTGGGCCTGGGAGTCGGCCGGCGGGCTGGTGCGGAGGATCGCCGGGCGGGAGGTGGCCGCGCCGGGGAATCCGGCCGAGGTGGATGCGGTGGCGCGGCTGGTGTACGACGGAGTGCGGAGCGATCCGCAACTCGCGCGGGCCTGGGCGACGTTCGCGGGTGGTGTGCAGAGGCCCGGAGCGGTGGTCGGGCGGCCCTTTCTGCCGGCGTCCATACGGTCCTTCACCGATCGGCGCGAGGCGATCAAGCAGCTGGACGAGGAGGCTCGGCGCAAGGCCGACGGGCGTCCTCGGCTCGCTCTGCTGTACGGCCCGGAGGGCATGGGCATCACCACGCTCGCCCGGCACTGGGGAGTGCGGGCGGCCGAGCGCTTCCCGGACGGTCAGATGTATGTGGATCTGCGAGGCGGCAGCTCTGGTACGGCACTCGACGCGGCGCGGGTACTCGGCGAACTGTTGCAGCAACTCGGGTTGCCAGACGAGGAGTTGCCGCCCGCGTTCCCGGAACGGCAGGAGCTCTTCCAGGGGTTCGTGGCGGACCGGAGGCTGGTGGTCATCCTCGATCACGCGCAGTCCGCTGCCCAGGTCCTGCCGGTGATCGGCTCCGCGCCCGAGGTGTTCACGATCGTCGGGGCGCGGCATGCGCTCGTCGGCCTCGACGCGTTGCGGATCCCCATAGGCCCGCTCAACAAGCGCGACTCGAAGCGGCTGCTCACCGCCCTGGTGGACAAGTCCGCGCTCGCGGCCGCCCGTGCCGCGGTGCCCTCCGTGCTGGCCCGGTGCGCCGGTTCGCCGTACGCGATCCGGGCGGCAGCGCCGCGTCTCACCGCGCCCCTGGAGGAGGCTTCGACCGTGTCCCACAGCGACAGCGACCCCGTACGTGCCGCGGCCGAGGACTCGTACCGGCTGCTGGACCCCGGCCCGGCGCAGCTCTACCGCCTGGCGGCGCTGTGCGGCCTGCCCGCCTTCGACGCCGCGAGCGCCGCGCGTGCCGCGGATGTCGAACGGGCCGATGCGGAAGGGTGGTTGGAGGTCCTCGCCGAGTCCATGCTGCTGGAGCGCATAGGCAACGGGCGCTATCACTACCGGTCCGGTGTTCGCGCGCACGCCGAGGCCGTCGCCGCTCGGGAGGACGGGATCGTGGCGTGTTCGGCGGCCATGAACCGGGTCGTCGAGGCGCAGTTGCGGCTGGCGGTGGGCGCCGCGCGGGCGGCTCTGCCGGAGAGCTGGCGGATTCCCGGACCGGTGGAGGGGATGGTCCCGTTCGCGGACCGTGGTGCGGCGGTCGCCGCACTCGCCGCCGAAACGGGCAACCTGGTCCGGGTGATGAGCCTCGCCGAGGAGTTCCGGGACCAGGACACCGTCGTACGGCTGGGACAGGCGCTGTGGCCCTTGCAGCTCAAGGCCGGCCGGCACGACGTACTCCTGCCGGCCCTGCGCACTGCCGTGCGGGTCGCCGACGAGCATGTCCCGGGGACGCGTGAGGCCGGGGCACTGCACGCTCAACTCGCCCATACGCTCACCGAGTTGCGGAGGTGGGAGGAGGCGGAGACCGAGGCGCTCGCCGCCGCGCGGGATGAGCAGGCCGCCGGGCATGTGCGCGGCCACGCCTCCGTCGTCGAGTTCCTGGGGTTGCTGCGACTGCGGCAGTGGCGGTTCCAGGAGGCGTACGACTGCTTCGAGGAGTCGTACGCGATCTACGGCCGTATCGGTCCCGACGACGAGGGGGCCGATCATCTGCCGCGGGCCCTCGCTCTGCTGGACCGGCATCGGGGGCGTGCGCTGCGGGGGCTGCAACGGCGTGCGGAGGCACGGGAGTTGCTGGAGCGGGCGCTGGCCTTCTTCCGGGCGAGCGGTGAGGCGTACAACTCGGCGCGGACGCTCACCGATCTCGCCGAAACCCGCCTGGACGGCGAGGAGTTCGAGGAGGCGCTGCCGCTCGTCGACGAGGCGATCGCCGCGCTCGCGGAGGAGAAGGCCGAGTATCACCTCGCGCATCTGCGGGTGCTGCGGGAGCGCTGCGTCAGCCCGGAGTGACGCGTACGCGGTGGACGGTCGCGCCGGTACGGACCGTCAGGCCCTCGGTGAGCAGCTCCTCCACCGATTTGCCCGCCGCCAGCCATGCGTGCAGGCCTGAGGCGTACGCTGCGGGGTCTGTCGCCGACTCGGAGGCGAGCCGGAGAAGTTGACCCGCGCGGGTGCGGACCGTGCAGGCGTCGGGAGCGGTGATGTACGCCGCCAGCGCGCAGTGCGGGTGTCGGGTCAGCATGGCGGCCGTCCATCGCGCGGGGGAGCCGAAGCGGGGGTCGGTGGCAGAGCCCTCGCGGAACACGACGTCGGCCAGGGCAAGTTGACCCGCGTCGCGCGCGTCCTCGTGCACGGCGGTGTGGGCCTCGCCCTCGCCGGTCGGCTCCGCCCGGGGGTCGGCGTAGCGCTCGACCGCGATGTCGCCCGCATCGAGCAACCGCGTCAGCACACGGAACGGGACCGTGCGGGACGGGGGGTCGTACGGAGGCAGGGGCAGCGGTTCGAGGAGCGCGGGCTCCGGGGGCTCTGGGAGGTTCATCTGCCCGTAGAACAGACGACGCAGGCGTGCCGCCGACTCGCCCGGCATGGACGTGGTGAACTCTGCGGGGCCGGGGGTGGGTTGGTGCCGGGCCAGGAGTGAGTCCAGTTGCGGTCGCAGGGGTGTCGTGGCGTCGAGGCGGGGGGTCTCTCGTACGAAGTCGGAGATCGGTGCGTCGGGGTCGAGTCCTGTGAGGGGTGCGGCGCCAAGGAGTACGGGGGTGCCCAGGGCGGCGGCGTAGTAGGAGACCGAGCCGTGGTCGCCGATCACCGCGTCGGCTGCGAGCAGGGCCTGGCGCCAGCCGTCGATCGGGTCGATCAGGGTGAGGCCGGCGCGGCGGGCGCGGGCCAGCCAGGCGCGGATCTGGCCGGGGCCGTGACCGTGCCAGATGTTGGGGTGCAGGACCGCGGCGATCCGGTATTCGTCGGCGGGGAGTTCGGAGGTCAGCCGGGGGAGGAGCGTCGGCAGGACGTCGTCGCCGTGGTCACCGCCGTCGCCGAACAGAGACTCCGTGTTCCAGGTGGAGTTGAGGAGAACCAGCCGCTGGCCGGGGTGGACGCCGAGGGTCCGGCGGTAGCGGTCGCGGTACTCGCGCGCCGCCAGCATGCGGTCGAAACAGGGGTCTCCGGCGAGGACCGCCGTGTGCAGCGCTTCCGGACAGGCCCTGTGCAGCCGTTCCCGCTGCTCCGGGTGGGAGAGAACGAGCGCGTCGGCGATCGGAGAGCCGTCCTCGGCAAGCAGCCACTCACGAGAAAGTCCGAAGACGGGTGCGGCAGTCCGTGCCCGGCTCCCGGCTCCCGGCACCCGGCACCCGGCACCCGGTGTAGTCAGTCTCTTAGTGTAGCCAATCCCATGGGACAACACGGTCAACTTGCCTGAAAACGCTGCAAGTTGGCCACCGAAGCTTGCCGAGATCGCCAGTCTCACCGGCGTACGAACCGCCTGCTCCCAAGGCACCACAGGTATCCCGGTGTCGGCGAACAGCTCGGCGAGCCCCGCGCGGAAGGCGGAGGAGCCGGGCGTGGTCACCAGGAGCTGGATCCGGAAGTCATCGTGGAACAGGGGAAGGACATCCAGGAGCCGGGTGGCCGCGGTGACGTTGTGCGCGATGAGCAGGACGGGGTGGCTACGGCTTCGCGTGGCCCAGTGTGCCGCGTCGTCCCCGACCGGCACCCGTATCCAGCCGTCCCGCCCCGAGTCCATCCCACGCCCTCTCGAAGACACCCGCCCATCGGGCACCGTTCACGCGATCGGGCAACGATAGTCAATGAGCAGCGCGCATCTCAGCCGGCGACGACCTCGTGCACCAGCCGCTTCAGGTCCGCGAACCACGTCGGTCCCGCCGTCGGCCGTACCTGGGTCAGGAACTGCACGGTCAGGTCGTGGCGCGGGTCGACCCAGAAGGTCGTGCCGGCCGCGCCGGACCAGCCGTAAAGGCCGGGGCTGGACGGTGATTCCGTACGGGCCGGGTCGATCACGACCGAGACGCCGAATCCGAAGCCGACGCCCGCGTTGCCGGGGAGGTCGTGGACGGGGCTGCCGAAGGTGCGGAGGTCGGCGGGGAGGTGGTTGGAGACCATCGTGTCCACGGTCTGCGGGGTCAGGAGCCGGGTGCCGTCGAGTTCGCCGCGGCGGCGCAGGAACTCCATGAAGCGGTGGTAGTCGTGCGCGCTCGCCACCAGGCCGCCGTTGCCGGACAGCAGCCGCGGACGGCTGCGCCCCGGCTGCTCAGGGCTCCGTACGAGGCCGCCCTTACCGCCCTCGCCGCCGTCGTCACTCTCGACGTACAGAACGGCCAGCCGGTCGGCCCGGTCCTCGGGAACCCAGAACCCCGCGTCCGTCATCCCCAACGGCCCGAAGACCCGCTCGGCGAGGAATGTGTCCAGCGGCAGCCCGGACACCACCTCCACCACCCGCCCGAGAACAGTCGTCGCGACCGAGTAGTTCCACTCCGTCCCCGGCTCGAACTGGAGCGGCAGGCCCGCGAACAGCTCACAGGCCTCGACCAGGTCCGCGTCCGGTGGCTCCGCCCGCTCCACCCCGGCGGCCCGGTACGCGGCGTCGACGGGATGCACGTGGTAGAAGCCGAACGTCAGCCCGGCGGTGTGGGTCAGCAGATGCCGGATCCGGATGGGCTCCTCGGCGGGGCGGGTTCTGAGGTCCGGGCCGCTGCCGTTGACGTACACCCGGGGCTCGGCGAAGGCCGGCAGATGGCGGGCCACCGGGTCGTCGAGGTCGAGCAGGCCCTCCTCCTGGAGCATCAGCGCCGCGACGGACGCGATCGGCTTGGTCATGGAGTGGATCCGCCAGATCGTGTCCGTCCCGACCGGCATCCCGGCCTCCCGGTCTCGGAGGCCGTACGGAGTGAGATGTGCGACACAGCCGTGACGTGCCACCGCGATGAGGTACCCGGGCAACCGGCCGTCGTCGACGAGGCGGGCGAAGTGTTCGTCCAGCCGTCCCAGGGCCGCCGGATCAAGGCCGACCTCGGCCGGTTCCACCTCTTGTCGCAACTCGCTCATCGTCCGCTCCCGTTCGAGGAAGGAGATGTGGTCCCTGTGCTGTTCCAGTGAAATCTATCGCCGACCTGCGGATTCGTGAGGTCGACGACGACTGCCCGTATACCGGAGGTGCTACACGGGCGCGTGTGACGCGTGAGGCGTCGGGGTGTGCGCCGGAGCGCTGAAGTGCGCCCGAAGACCGGATCCGCGAGGCCCGGGTATACGTCATAGAAGGCGGATGGGTGCCCCATGCATGAAGTGTGCGGCCGAGCCGGACGGGGGCTTGAAGCCGAACGGCGCGATTGATTACACAGCGTGAAGCAACCATTCGACTGTTCGATTCGTATATCTCCGTGGAAGCCCAGCAGACCCGTCAGGCCCCGCGACGCCGGAGCGTCACGATCCGCTTGACCGGAAAGCACCGAGCAAGGAGACCCAATGCGACCGTTCGCGCTCAACTACGCACGTCCGGCCCAGCAGTTGGAGGTCAGCGTTCCGTACGCGTATGACTCCAGACTGCAGTTGAACGTCCTTCCCGATGGGCGGCCCGCCGCTCATGACTACGCCGTGTTGCGGGAGCTGGGGGCCACGACGTCCACGGCGGGCTCGAAGACCCACTTCGACGACTGAAGACGGACCCGCGACCATGACGGTTCTGATCCTGACGTGCGAACAGGATGTAACCGCGGACATGGTGGTGGCGCGACTGGACGGGACGGGTGTCCCGGTCGTCCGCCTCGACCCCGCGGACCTGCCCGGAGGCGTGGCCCTGTCGGGAGAGTTCGTGCACGGCTCCTTCCGCGGCCATCTGTCCGCCGGTGGCCGGCTGGTGACCATGAGCGGTCTGCGGTCCGTCTGGGTCCGCAGGCCCGGCGTGCCCGCGACGCGGGTCGCCGAGCCGTCTGCCTGGCTCACCGAGGAGTCCGCGCAGGCGCTCTACGGCATGCTGCGTTCCACCGGCGCGCGCTGGATGAACCACCCCGACGCGGCCCGCCAGGCCCGCCACAAACCCTGGCAGCTTCATCTCGCCCAGCGCTGCGGGCTACCCGTGCCCGCCACACTGATCACCACGTTCCCGCAGGCCGCCCGCGACTTCGCGGAACGCTTCCCGGACCTGGTGGTCAAGCCCGTCTCGGGCGCACACCCGCAGGAGCCGCCGAGGGCGGTCCCGACCAGCAGGGTCGCACCCGAGACGGATTTCTCGGCCGTCGCCTTCGGCCCCACACTGCTTCAACGGCGTGTGGCCAAGCGCGCCGACATCCGGCTGACCTGCGTCGGCGACCGTTTCTTCGCCGCCCGCAAGGCGGTCGGCCAAGGCGCCGATCCGGGGGAGGTGGACGTCCGTTTCGCCACCTCCACCGAACCATGGCAGCCGGTCGAGACACCGCCGCGGGTCGCCGCGAATGTGCACGACTATCTTCGGGAGGCCCAACTCGCGTACGGCGCATTCGACTTCGCCGAGGACGCCGACGGCATCTGGTGGTTTCTCGAGTGCAACCAGGCGGGCCAGTTCGGCTTTGTGGAGATAGAGACGGGGCAGCCGATCGCTCGCGCCGTCGCCGACTGGCTAGCCGCCCCCGCCCCGGACCCGGCGTCGCCCGACGACCAGGTTTTCGTCGAATCGGTCAGGTGCGAGTGAGCCGTACGGACAGACCGCGGGCGGTGAACACCGGCTCGGCGTCGTGGCCGTCGACCGTGATGCGGCCGAACCGGCCTTGCAGGACACGGGCGTCGATGACCGGAATCGTGCTGCCCGGCGCCGGTGGCCGTCGGCCGTCGAGCCGGATGACGAGCGTGCTGTCCCGGCCGAGGAGCACGCGCCGCGTCACCGTCAGGGCCGGTGCGCCGCCGTCGGTGAGCGTCACGTCGAGGGTCGTACCGGACGCCTGGGTGTACGCGCCGCGCACCCGGAGCGCCGAGGCCGTACGCAGCGTGCCGCCCCGCACCTGTACGTCGCCGCACCCGAGCGCGTCCCGTGAACCGGTCGCGAGGACGCCCTCCTCCAGCGTGGTGCCGCCGGTGTAGCCGTTGGCTCCCGTGAGGGTCAGCGTGCCGGTGCCCCGCTTGACCAGCGCGCCCCGACCGTCGATGCCGTTGCGCCAGGTGTCGGCAGCGGCGAAGCCGCCGTCGGCGGCGTTCATCGTGACGCGCACGTCCGAGTCGAACGTCCCGTATCCGTCGGCGGCGGCGAAGAGGTTCAGTCGGCCCCACCGCTCGAAGCCGTCCAGCAGGACGTATCCGGCGGGCAGCGCCGTTGTCCGCAGTACCTCGCGTCGCTGGGCGGCGGAGAGGTACGGCAGCCGCGTCTCGAGGAGGACCTCGGCACCCTTCGGCACGGTCATGCGGTCGCGCGCGGGCCGCTTGGGCAGGACGTACGTCAACTTGGGGGTGACATCTGCCGAGTTGAGTGCGGGGCTCGCGTACGGGTCCTCGTCCAGGCCCGCCGAGTGCGCGAACTCGTACAGCGTGTCGGCACTCGTGCCGGTCTCCTTCTGGAAGTAGGCAAGGGCCTGGGCGCGGGCCGCCGCCTTGAGTTCGGCGTTCTTCGGGTCGGCGAGCGCGGCGGCAGCGAGCGCCGTGGCGAGGATCCGGCCGCCGATCACGTCGACGCTGGAGTGCATGCCCGACACGATGCGCGTGTGGGAGACGTCGAAGGCGCGGGTCACCAACTCCTGGAACCGTTCGGGAACCGCGTACGCCATCGCCAGCGCCGCCAGGTGGAGGGCGTTGGTGTGCCCGCTGGGGAAGCCGCCGTCCTCGGCCGGGACCTCGGCCCGCTGCCTCAGCAACTGCGGGACGACCGCCACGTCGGACTCGTAGACCGGGTAGCCGAGTGCGTCCTTCTCGCCGGTGTCGACGACCTCGCTGTCCTTGTTCATCCGCCAGGGACGCGGGTACTGGTACGCGAACTTGCTGGGATTGCCCGAGGCGAAGGGACCGCGGACGGTGTCGACCAGCTCCGCCACCTTGCCCAGGTCCGAGTCGTGGGAGCCTGCGCCGAGCGCGGAACCCGCGGGAGCGTCGGCCGGGATCGTGTCGTTGATCTTGCCCGCAGGGATGCCGTCCGGCGCGGACGTGATGCCGGTGACCGCCTTCGCGCCCGCCTTGTAGAGGTCGGCGAGAGGGCCAAGACCGTCGATCACCGCGTAACTCTGGTGCTGGCGGTCATGGATGAAGGCCAGCTTCGCCTCGGCGTCGGTGCGGTGGGTGGTGACGCGCACGCTGTAGCGGACATTGGCGCGCAGGACGTCGGGCATGAGCGGCATGCCGCTGTCCCAGGCGGCCCCCGTCTTCCAGACTTTGGCGAAGCCACCGAGGATGCGAACCGCCGCGTTGGTCTCAGCGGTCTGATTCGCAACAACGTTGGTGGTGTACGAATCGACAAAGGCGGCAGGGGAGTTGGCGGGGGAGCCTGCCGCCGCGGCCGGCCACGCGGCGACCACGGGAGCGGCAACCAGCCCGGCCGAGACGCCCACGGAGTTCCGTAGGAACACACGCCGGTCGATGCCGTGCTGGAAGTGCGAGGTACGGGTGTGCTGCCCGGGCATGGAGGTGCCTCTCTGCGTGGCGTTTCGCCTTGGGTTGGTGGTGGGGTGCGTCGACCTCTGGCAGTGGGACGGTTCGCCTCGGGCCGGTGGGCTTCCGGCTGCGCCTCCGCGCGAGCGCTCGCGCCCCGTTAGGGGCGCGGGGCTGTGCCGATTTGCGGCTCCGCCGCGCGGGCGCGACCAGCCACGACCGGCCCGCGGCCGAGGTGCGACCCGGGGGGCTGGGGGCGAAGCCCCCGCCCGTCAGGGGCGCGGGGAACTGCGCGAGCAACCACGACCGGCCCGCAGCCGAAACACGACCGGGGCCCAGGGGGCGCAGTCCCCGTTGAACTGCGGCTACACAGACGGAAGTTGATACCTCGAAGCGTTCAGGAAGCCCCGGGACGGGCTTCAAATCGGCGCGGCAGGCGAGTACCGCATTGAGTTCGTTAGGAAGTTAACTAACGAAGTATGGTGCGTCAAGAGGCAGGGAATCCCATTGCCGTACAACCCTTGCGGACAGACCGCCGCGCCCCCGCGGAGACCACCGCAGCAGACCTGGGGAGAGCATGCAACTGAGCGAGAGCGCCCGCGCGGTGTTCGCCGTACTCGCAGCGGCCGGTACCGCGACCCGCCCCCAACTGGCAGCCGGTGCGCGCCTTTCCAAGCCGACCGTCTCCTCCGCCGTGGCCGAACTCGAGGCCGCCGAGCTGGCCGAGTGCTCGGGCACCGTCTCCGGCGCCACCGGCCGGTCCGCCGCCGTCTACGGACTCGGTCCCGCCGCCGGGGCCGTGCTCGCCGTCGACCTCGGGCCCGCCGTGACCCGGGTGCGCGGCTGCGCCCTGGACGGCACCCTGCTCGCCGAGGGGACGGGGACCCGGCCGGACGCCGCCGACGTCGTACGCCACGTCCTCAAGGAGCTGCCCACCGGCGCCCCGCTGCGCGCGGTCGTCGTGGCCGTCGGCGATGTCATCACGCAGGACGCGGAAGGCGCGGGCGCGCGTCCGGCGACCGCCAAGGCCGGCCCGCTCTTCGACGCCATGGCCGTCGCACTGCCACCGGGCGTTCCCGTACACGTCGAGAACAACGTCAACTGCGCCGCGCTCGCCGAGCTGCACGAGGGCGCCGCCCGCGGCCGGGACACCTTCGGCTATCTGCGGATCGGTGTGGGCATCGGCCTCGGGGTCGTCATCGGCGGCCAGGTGCTGCGCGGAGCGAACGGCGCCGCCGGAGAGGTGGCCCGGCTGCCCTACCCGTGGGACGGGGACCGCGAACCCCGCCGCGAGGGCCTGGAGGAGCACATCGGTGCCCGCTCCCTGCTGCGCCGGGCGGCGGACGCCTGGCAGGACGCCGACGGCCCGTGCCCCCGCACCGCCGAGCGGCTCTTCGCCCTCGCCGGCGAGGGGCACGCCACGGCACGCACCGCCGTCGGCCGCCATGCCGCCGAGATCGGCCGGCTCGCCGCGGCGGCGGCGGCCGTCCTGGACCCCGGCCTGATCGTGCTGGGTGGCGCCATCGGCGCGGACCCCCAGCTCCTGCCCGGCGTACGGGCGGAACTCGCCCGGCTGAGCTGGCCCACCGAGGTCGTGAACAGCGCGCTCGGCGAGAGCGGCACCGTGGTGGGGGCGGCCCGGCTGGCCGTGGCCCGCGGCATCGAGACAGTGACCGGCGGAGTGGAAGCCAAACCGCGACCGGAGAGTGGATTCCAAACCGTGACCGGAGGGGTGCGGGTGAAGCATTGACGGACTCCACCGGCTTCTGCCAATGTCCGGACAAGCGCTTTCTAAGTCGGTCGGGACGCCGACTTGGGGCGAGCGTCCCGCCCGTACTCGACGTACGGCAACCGCACCAGGGCGTGCTTGTGCGGCGACGGCCACAGTGGCCGGGGACCCTCGCCTGTCAGGATGACGCGGCCGGGCGAGGCCGCGCCCTCGGAAAGCGAACTTTCTTGCACAATGCACCCGTGCCGCCTCGGTCGGCGCCGTGCTCCGTCCCCTACCGAAAAAAAGGGATCGAAGATGACCACTGTGGGTGTGCGGCGCTCCCGCCGACTCGGCCGCGGCGGTATGCGCCGCCTGGTTCCCCTCGCTGCCGTTGCCTCGGCAGCGACCCTGCTGCTCTCCGCCTGCGGAGGGGGATCCGACTCGGGCGGGACCTCCAAGTCGCTGACGTTCTGGATCTCCACGGTTCCGGGGCAGGACGCGGGCTGGAAGAAGATGGTGGCGCAGTACAAGAAGGAAACCGGCGTCAACGTCAAGCTCGTCAACGTTCCCTACGACGGCTACGAGGCGAAGCTGCGTAGCGCCGCGCAGGCGAACTCCCTGCCCGACGTGGCGGCAGTGCCGAAGCTGGACCCGATCTGGGCGAACAAGCTGATCGACCTCAGCTCCATCGCCAACAAGAAGAGCAACAAGATCAACGGCAACTTCGTCGCCAAGGACTCGTCCGGGAAGGTGCTGTCCATCCCCTCGGACATCACCGCGTCCGGCATGTTCATCAACAAGTCGCTCTTCGAGAAGGCCGGCGTCGACTACCCGACCTCGCCCGACAAGACCTGGACCTGGACCGAGTTCATCAAGGCGGCGGACGAGGTCCGGGAGAAAACCAACGCCAAGTACTCCCTGACCTTCGACCAGTCGCCGTCCCGGCTCCGCGCCATGGTGTACGAGATGGGCGGGAAGTACGTCCACGCCGACGACTCCGGCAAGTTCTCGGCGGACGCGGCGACCAAGAAGGCCGTGAACACCTTCGTCGGGTGGAACGACGACAAGACCATGCCGAAGTCGGTGTGGACCAGCGGCGCCGACCCGTCGGCCATGTTCCAGAGCGGTGACGTCGTCGCCTACTGGTCCGGCGTGTGGCAGGTCGCCGCCTACGCGGAGAGCATCACGAAGTTCGAGTGGGCGAGCGTCCCGACTCCCGCCGAGCCGGTGCAGGCCAGCGACGTCAACAGCGGTGGCATGACGGTGGGCTTCAACAACAACGGCGACGCGGCCGCCGCCGCGGAGAAGTTCCTGTCCTGGCTGTACGAGCCGGCTCACTACCAGGCGCTGTGCGAGGCGTCCGGGTTCCTGCCCGTCGAGAGCGGTCTGAACCCGAAGTACCCCTTCAAGTCCGAGGCTGCGCAGGCGGCGTTCAAGCTCTACAACGAGTCGATCCCGCTCTACGACCCGATCTCCGGCTACTTCAACACCGCGCAGACGAACTGGGCGCTGAAGGGCAAGAGCCTCACCGAGGACCCGACCAAGACGGAGCTCGGCAAGGCGATCAACGGCCAGCAGTCGGCCGACAAGGCCCTGCAGAACATCGTGGACGGCTACAACCAGCAGGTCGGCGGCTGAGCGTAGGCCGACAGGCCCGGGCGGCGGGGTCGAGACTCCGCCGCCCGGGCCTCTGGACCCCACGTGATGCCAGGCTCATGGCCTGAGCCCACAGGAACCCATTCCACCAGCACGGAGTCAGGAAGATGACAAAACGCGCCCCGGACGTGTCCGTGAGCCCGCCCAGGAGACGCAGCAAGTACACCGTCGCGCCGCTCGTCCTCATCGCGGGCAATGTCGTGCTCTTCGCGCTGTTCTTCGTCTGGCCGGCGGTGATCGGGCTCGTCTACTCCTTCACGAACTACACGGGCATAGGGGCGTTCCAGTTCGTCGGACTGGACAACTACAGCAACCTGTTCGGGGACTCCACCTTCTTCGACGCGCTGACCCGGACGTTGCTGTACACCGTGCTCTTCGTTCCGCTGAACTTCGCGCTCTCGCTGCTGATCGCCAACGTGCTGGTGAGCAAGCACGCCAAGGGCGTGTCGGTCGCCCGCGTCTTCTTCTTCATCCCGTGGCTTCTGTCGCCCATCGTCGTGGGTGTCCTGTGGCGGTGGCTGTTCGGTGAGAACTTCGGACTGGTCAACCACGTCATCGAGAAGCTCGGCGGAAGTGCCGTTCCGTGGCAGTCGAACGCGGACCTGTCGCTGATAGTGGTGGTGGTGGCGGCATCCTGGGCCTGGACGGGCTTCTCAATGCTGCTGTTCATCGCGGCGATCAAGAACGTACCGGTGTCGTACTACGAGGCGGCCTCGCTCGACGGCGCCGGTCCGTGGCGCCAGTTCATCAGCATCACACTGCCGAGCATCGCGCCCACTTCCTTCATCGTCATCCTGCTCAACACGATCCACGGGATGAAGGAATACCCGCTGTTCGCCTCCCTCAACAACGGCGGACCCGGAACGTCGAACAACCTGCTTGTCCAGTACATCTACCAGACCGGCTTCAAATCGGGCCAGATCGGCTACGCGAGCGCCGCGTCGTTCGTGCTCATGCTCATCCTGATGGCCGTCGCGATCATCCAGCTGATCGTCAACCGGCGGGTGGAGAACCGATGACAACCACAGACATGCCACGCCCGGTCGACGCCGAGCCCGGACGGGCAGTTCCCAGGAAGCGGCCCCGCGGCGCGGCCGGCGGTGGGCTTCGGCGCGCTGTGCCCGCGACGACACTGCTGTGGGTCCTGGCGGCCGTCTACGGGTTTCCCGTGCTGTGGTTCGTCCTCAGCTCCTTCAAACCGGCGGGAGACCTGTTCTCCTCGCTGACGCTGTTTCCGGACGACCCCACCCTGTCGGGCTACAAGGCAGCATGGGGCAGCGCCAACTTCTCCCAGTACTTCATCAACACGACCATCGTGTGTGTGATCGCGACGATCCTCACGGTGGGAGTGAGCTGCTGCACGGGGTACGCGCTGGCCAAGTACGACAACAAATGGCTCAAGGTGTTCTTCATCTGCATCCTCGCCACGACGATGCTGCCGGGCGAGGTCATGCTCGCCCCGCAGTTCCTGGTGGTCCGCGACCTGGGCCTGTACAACTCGCTCGCCGGCATCATTTTCCCGGCCTTGCTCACGGCGACCGGATGCTTCATGTTCCGCCAGTTCTTCCTGACGGTCCCCGACGAGCTCGTCGAGGCCGCCCGCATCGACGGGGCGCGTGAACTGTCGATCTTCCTGCGGATCATGGTGCCGATCTCCCGGCCCATCATGCTGACCCTCGCCATCCTGTCGTTCCAGTGGCGATGGAACGACTACATCTGGCCGCTGCTGATGCTCAACGACCCCAACAAGTTCACCGTGCAGATCGGCATCCAGAGCCTCGTCGGCGCGCAGAACATCAACTGGTCGGTGGTGCTCGGCGGCTCGGTCATCACCATGATTCCGCTGATCGTCGTCTTCCTGGTGTTCCAGCGTTACGTCATGAACGCCGACATCAACGCCGGACTGAAGGACTGACCGTGCCCACCCCGCTCGACCACGAGTTCGTCCGCGCGGCGGCCCGCGCCGCCGACCGGCCGGCCGCCCCGCTGGCGGCCGACCCCGACGAGGAACCCGCGGGTGTGCCGCACCGTGGTCTGGCGCGCCGGGTGAAGACCCTGGTCGCGGCATACCGTTCCCCGGACTCGGCACTGCACGGCAGCAGGCAGGCCATCGCCGCCGCGATGACCCACCTCCGCGCCCTGCGGGCCGCGCAGACCACCACCGGCCTCTTCGCCGGCGGCGACAACGTGCAGTCACCGCCCGACTCCGCCTTCACCGTCAACGACGTGTGCGACGCGCACGTCCTCGCCGCCGGCGCGGGGCCGGAACTGCGCGACGTCACGGCCGCGCTCGCCGAGATCGCCGGCGCTGCCACCGGCAGTCTCCTGACCGGTGGGGTGCACACCCCGAACCACCGCTGGGAGCTGTGCGCGGCGCTCGCCCGGCTGCACCGGTCGTTCCCGGACGACCGGCTGCTCGACCGCGTCGAGGAGTGGCTCGCCGAGGGCGTCGACATCGACGCGGAGGGCCTGTACTCGGAACGGAGCGCCAACTACGCGGCCCATGTGTCCAACCCGTCGCTGCTGCTGCTGGCCGGCGTGCTCGGCCGTGCCGACCTGCTGGACGCCGTCGAACGCAATCTCGCCACGACCCTGGACCTCATCAGGCCGGACGGCACGGTGGAGACCGTCCACTCGCGACGGCAGGACCAGAACCACCCGTTCCCGCTGGCGCCCTACCTGCCGCACTACCGGCTGCTCGCTATCCGCACCGGTCGGGGCGACTTCGGCCGGGCGGCGCGGCTGGCGGCCGCCGGCGGCATCGACGACCCCGACCTGCTCGCCCAGACCCTCCTCACCCCGGACCTGTGCCGCGCCCTGCCTGCCCCGGCTGCACAGACACTTCCGCGCGACCGGTACATCACCACCGCACGCCTCGCCGCACACGCCTCGGCCGACGTGCACACGGTGGTGTACGGCGGCTCCGACGTGACCGAGCACCGGCGCATCCGCTCGGGCCTCGCCTGCAACCCCACCTTCCTGCGCCTGTTCGCCGGCGACGCCGTCCTCGACGCGGTCCGTCTGACCCGGGGGTTCTTCGACCTGGGCCCGTTCCGCGCTGCCGGCATGCAACAGCTCGCCGACAACCGGTACCGGCTCACCGAGACCCTCACGGCCGCCTACTACCAACCGCTCCCGACGGACCAGAGGCGGGACGACGGCGGCTACCAGATGGCGGACGAGGGACGCTTCTCGGCCGCGATGGCCTTCCCGGACCGGCCGCGTGACGAGGTCTCACACACGACCCGCGTCGAGGCGGACCTGAGGGAAGACGGTGCCGACCTGCGGATCGACATCAGCGGACCACGGGTGCCCTGGGCCCTCGAACTGACCTTCCGGCCGGGCGGCGTGCCAGAGGGCGCCGTACCGATCGGCGACGGGCGCTGGTGCCTGACGACCGGGCCGATGACCTACCGGGTCGGTGACGACGAGATCCGGGTCGAGGCCGATGTCGAGGCAGGCGAACCGCTCGCCGGGCCGGACCGGAGCGACGTCTTGCGGTACGACCCGGGTCAGGACTACACCGTGGCGGGCGGCACCGACGCGACGACCGGGAACCACGTCTACATCGGTGGCCATGGCCCGCACACACTGACCGTCGCACTGCGTGCCCGCCGACCCGCACCTGTGGTGTGACCCTGACGAACCACGCCATGGCCACCCCAGGCATGAAGGGCTTCACGGCGGTGCTCGGCGAGCCCGACGCGCACGGCGAACCGGAACTGACGCTGGTTCGCCGTGCGCGTCGCTGACCTGGGGATCGCGCGTCGCTGACCTGGGGTGAGGCCTCAGGCGGTCACTTTCTCGCGGCCGGTCGTCCCCTGCTCGGCCCGCTCGCCGAGCCGCTCCGTCGGGACCTTGTGCGTCTCGCGCGCGGTGAGTGCGGCGATCACCGGCGGGACGCACAGTGCGGCGGTGAACAGGGCCACGGCCGACCAGTCGTCGCCGTCCGGGCCCGCGATCTGCGCGGCGAAGGTCACGGCGAAACCGGCGATCGCGAAGCCGATCTGGGTGCCGATCGCCATGCCCGAGAGCCGGACACGGGTGGAGAACATCTCGCCGTAGAAGGCGGGCCAGACGCCGTTCGCGGCGCTGTAGACGACACCGAAGGCGATGATGCCGAGGACCAGGACCAGCGGGTACGAGCCCGTGGAGATGGCCCACAGGTAGGCGAACATCGCCACGGCGCTGCCCGCGGCACCGAGCAGGAAGACCGGACGGCGGCCGATGCGGTCGGAGAGGGTGGCCCACAGCGGGATCGCGGCGAGGGCGACGAGGTTCGCGAGGGCGCCCACCCACAGCATTGATGTGCGGTCCATGCCGACCGCGTCGCTGGTCGCGTACGACAACGCCCACACGGTGAAGATCGTGCTCACCGAGGCGACGAGCGCGGCCGCGACCACCCGCAGCACGTCCGCCCAGTGCTCGCGCAGCAGCACGGCAAGCGGCATCTTCGGGACGCCCTCGGTGGCGGCCTGCTGGGTGAAGGTCGGGGTCTCGTCGAGCGTACGGCGGATGACGTAGCCAACGACGGCGACCGCGAAGCTCATCCAGAAGGGGATGCGCCAGCCCCAGGCCAGCAACTGGTCCTCGGGAAGCGCGGCGACCGGGATGAACACCAGGGTGGCGAGGAGCTGGCCGCCCTGGGTGCCGCTGAGCGTGAAGCTGGTGAAGAAGCCGCGGCGGTTCGGCGGCGCGTGTTCCAGTGACATGGAGTTGGCGCTGGCCTGCTCGCCCGCGGCCGAGATGCCCTGCAGGATGCGGCAGAGAACGAGCAGGACGGGGGCCAGCGTGCCGACCTGCTCCCGGGTGGGCAGGCAGCCGATGAGGAACGTCGACAGGCCCATCAGCATCAGCGTGAAGACCATGATCTTCTTACGGCCCAGCTTGTCGCCGAAGTGACCGAGGAACAGCGCGCCGACCGGGCGGGCCGCGTACGCGACGCCGAAGGTGGCCAGCGACAGCAGGGTCCCGGTGGCCGGGTCCGACTCGTCGAAGAAGACGTCCGGGAAGATCAGCGCGGCGGCGCTGCCGTAGATGAAGAAGTCGTAGTACTCCAGGGCACTGCCGATCCAGGCGGCCGTGGCGGCTTTCTTCGGCTGGCCCGGTGGTGCGTCGAGCGGTGCGGCGGGGACGGACACGGCGTGCTCCTTCGAGGGAACTCCAACGTGAGCGGAGTGAGCGGGGGAGGGGAGAGATGCCGGATCCCTGGGGTGACGGGGCGGCCGCCGGGTGTGCTGTGTCGCGCTCCTCCGGCGCACCCGGCTAATTAACCCACTGGATAGTTAGTAGTGGTTGGCTACGGATGTTGCGCTCACGTTTCCCGGGTGTCAAGGGGTCGCGCCGGAGGATCTTTCCCGCTTGGCTCTGTGTCCTCAGTCCGTCGCGCGGTCGGCGGTCAGATAGGCGATGACCATGTCACCGAGCATCTTCCGGTAGTGCTCCCGCTGGTCGGCGGCGACCAGGTCGCGGCCGAAGAGCGCGCCGAAGGTGTGCCGGTTGGCGACCCGGAAGAAGCAGAACGAGCTGATCATCGCGTGCAGGTCCACCGCGTCGACATCGGCCGTGAACAGGCCCGACTCGCGCCCCGCCGCCAGGATGCGGCCGATCACGTCGAGGGCGGGCGAGCCGATTTCGCCCAGTTCGGCGGAGGCGGCGATGTGCTCCGCCTCGTGGATGTTCTCGATGCTGACCAGGCGGATGAAGTCGGGGTGCGCCTCGTGGTGGTCGAAGGTGAGCTCGGCCAGCCGGCGGATGGCCGCGACCGGGTCCAGGTGCTCGACGTCCAACTGCTGCTCGGCCTGACGGATCACGCTGTACGCCCGCTCCAGCACGGCCGTGAACAGCTGCTCCTTGCCGCCGAAGTAGTAGTAGATCATCCGCTTCGTGGTACGGGTCCGGGCGGCGATCTCGTCCACCCTGGCCCCGGTGAACCCGGCCCGGGCGAACTCGTGAGTCGCAACGTCCAGAATTTCGGCCCTGGTGCGGGCGGCGTCGCGAATGCGGCCGTTCGGTCGTGCCGGTTCTTTGACGCTGGTCATCGGGTTCCTTCGGGTTCCTTCCGGCGAGGTGCCGTGCCGGAGATTGTAGAACCAGGCCGTCGTACGGGGGCGGGCGGATCGTGGGCCGGGGGCTTTCCGGGGGTCCGCGATGCTGGTATAGCTAACGTACTAGTTCGTACATTAGTGAGCTGTCCGCTCACGCTCAGGAGGTCCCCCGGTGCTGTCCAAGGACTCGTATCTCGTCGGACTGATCGGTTCCGGCATCGGCCCCTCGCTCAGCCCGGCGCTGCACGAGCGGGAGGCCGACCGTCAGAGCCTGCGCTATCTGTACCGGATCATCGACATCGACGCCCTCGGTGTCCCGCCCGAGGCGGTGGGGGACCTGGTGCGGGCCGCCCGCGACCTGGGCTTCGACGGGCTGAACATCACGCATCCCTGCAAGCGGCTCGTCATCGAGCATCTGGACGCGCTGGACCCGCAGGCCGAGGCACTCGGGGCGGTCAACACCGTCGTCTTCGAGGACGGCCGCGCGATCGGCCACAACACGGACGTCACCGGGTTCGCGGCCTCCTTCGCCCGCGGCCTGCCCGACGTGCCGCTGGAGCGGGTTGTGCAGTTGGGCGCGGGCGGCGCGGGCGCTGCCGTCGCGCACGCCATGCTCACGCTCGGCGCAGGGTACGTCACGGTGACGGACGCTCTGCCGGAACGTGCGGTCGCGCTCGCCGTCGGGCTGAACCGGCGCTTCGGTGACGGTCGCGCGGCCGCCGCGACACCGGACCGGCTGGCCGCGCTGCTCGCCGACGCCGACGGGATCGTGCATGCCACGCCTACCGGTACGGCGGCTCATCCCGGGCTGCCGCTTCCGGCTCGGTTGCTGCATCCCGGGCTGTGGGTGGCCGAGGTTGTGTACCGGCCGCTGGAGACGGAGTTGTTGCGCACCGCTCGCGGGGTTGGCTGCGCCACGCTGGACGGGGGTGGCATGGCTGTCTTTCAGGCTGCCGATGCGTTCCGGTTGTTCACCGGGCGGGAGCCGGACGCTCCGCGGATGCTGGCGGATATTGCCGAGTTGGCCGGTGCGGCCGGTGTCCGTAACTAAGCGCCGTTGGGGTTGTGCGGTATCTCGGCTGCGGGTCCGTTGTGGCTGGTCGCGCAGTTCCCCGCGCCCCTTTGGGGCGCTGCCGGAACCGAACTCTTGAAGGAGCACCCCACCATGCGTACCTCCATCGCCACCGTCTCCCTCAGCGGTTCCCTCACCGAGAAGCTCACTGCCGCCGCGCGGGCTGGCTTTGACGGTGTGGAGATCTTTGAGAACGATCTGCTGGCCAGTCCGCTCACGCCCGAGGAGATCCGCGACCGGTGCGCCGACCTCGGTCTGAGCATCGACCTCTATCAGCCGATGCGCGATATCGAGGCCGTGCCGGAGGACGAGTTCGCGCGCAATCTGCGGCGGGCCGAGCGTAAGTTCCAGCTGATGCGGCGGCTCGGGGCCGACACCGTGCTGGTCTGTTCCAGTGTGTCGCCGCTCGCCGTGGACGACGACGTCCTCGCCGCCCGGCAGCTGCGCCAACTTACCGAATTGGCCCAGGACTTCGGCATCCGCGTCGCGTACGAGGCGCTGGCGTGGGGCCGCCATGTCAGTACGTACGACCATGCCTGGCGCATCGTCGAGCAGGCCGACCACCCCGCGCTCGGCACCTGCCTCGACAGCTTTCACATCCTCGCCCGCGGTTCCGATCCCAAGGGCATCGAGGACCTCCCCGGCGAGAAGATCTTCTTCCTCCAGCTCGCCGACGCCCCGCTGCTCGCGATGGACGTCCTGCAGTGGAGCCGCCACCACCGCTGTTTTCCCGGCCAGGGCGGCTTCGATGTCGCCGGGCTGCTGCGGCATGTGCTGCGCACCGGTTACGACGGTCCGCTCTCGCTGGAGGTCTTCAACGACGTGTTCCGGCAGGCCGAGGCCGGTCCGACCGCGGTGGATGCCCGCCGCTCCCTCCTCGTCCTGCAGGAGACCGTCTCAGTGGCGTCGCTGCCCGCGCCCGTCGTCCCCACCGGTGTCGCCTTCGCCGAACTGGTCACGCCCGACGCGGAACCCCTCACGGCGCTGCTCGGCGCGCTCGGTTTCGCCCGCACCGCACGGCACCGCGGCAAACCTGTCGACCTGTGGCAGCAGGGCGAGGCCCGCATCCTGGTCAACACCGGACCGGCCGGGCTCCCCCACTCTCGGCTGCGCTCGAGCGGGGGGACCCCCATCGACGGCACGGGGCTCGCCGCGCTCGGCCTGGAGTCACCCGACCCGGCGGGCGCGGCCCGGCGCGCCGAGGCCCTGCTGGCACCGGTACTGCCGCGCCGCCGCGCACCGCAGGACGTCCCCCTCGACGCAGTCGCCGCGCCCGACGGCACGGAGTTGTTCTTCTGTGCCACCAACCGGCCCGAACTCCCCAACTGGCTCGCCGACTTCGAGGACCTCGAGCACCCCGCGGAAGCCTCGAACGTGCACCGCATCGACCATCTCGCCCTCACCCAGCCCTGGCACCACTTCGACGAGGCGGCCCTCTTCCACCGCAGCGTCCTCGGCCTGGAGGCGCAGCAGAGCGTGGACGTCGCCGACCCGTACGGTCTGCTGCGCAGCCGCGCCGTCACCAACGCCGACGGCAGCGTCCGTATCGCCCTCTCCGTGGGCGCGGCCCCGACGGACGACACGGTCCACGCCCAGCACATCGCGCTGGCCACGGACGACGTGGTCGCCGCGGCCCGCCGCTTCCGCGAGGCCGGTGGCCACCTGCTGCCGATCCCCGGGAACTACTACGACGACCTCGCGGCCCGATTCGACCTCAGCGAGGCCGAGTTGGCGACGTACCGCGAGCTCGGCATCCTCTACGACCAGGACGCGCACGGCGTCTTCCGGCACTGCTACACCCACACCGTCGGCCGCGTCTTCTTCGAGCTGGTCCAGCGCGACGCCGGCTATCGGGGATACGGAGCCCAGAACGCGCCCGTACGTCTGGCGGCGCAGCACGCCGCGAAGGCGGTCACTGGCGGCTGACCGTCCGTGTCACGCCCGCGACGACCGCCGTGGCCAGGATCCAGCCGGTGAGGACCAGGACGTACGACAGCCACTGGTACGCGCCCTTCGGGGCGAACGCGCCCTCCTGGCCGAAGGAGATCACCGGGAGCAGCAGGTCGAGGGTGTAGAAGACCGGGTTGAAGGGCGGGGCCTCGTCCGGCTTCAGCGCCGGCGGATGGTGCAGGGCGTACGAGACCGAGCCGACCGCCAGCAGCGACAGCAGCCAGATGGCGGCGCGCAGCGGGCGGAAGCCATAGCCGACGGTCGCGTCCTGGACCTGGCCCCAGAGGCGGCCGTACCAGGGAAGCGTGCGCCGGTGGCGGCGCTGTTTGGCCAGCTGGACGAGGCGGGCCGCGTCCTCGTCGCCGATACGGCGGTAGGCGGCGGTCAACTGCTCGTAGGCGTGCGGGACATAGCCGTCGCTGTCCCGCTCCAGCATGGGCAGGCGGCGTTCGGCGGGTTCGTGCGGGGTGAGGGTCGTATAGCTGAGACCGTCGAGATGGACCGTGTCCGGCAACTTCTCCGGTTCCACGAACAGGACTTCCACCTGGGCCCGGCGCAGGTTGAGGCCGCCATCCAGCGGTTCGCCTCTGCGCAGCCACAGTTCTCCGACCGTGCAGCTGGTGGCCCGTAGCGCCATGTCGCCGGGGTTCGACAGACGCGCGTACGACAGGTCGAGGCGACCGGCGACACGGGCGCCCCGCAGCCCGATCCATCCCTCGACGTCCGCCTGCCGCAGCAGGAGGTCGCCCTCCACGGCGAGCGTCATGGCGTCGAGGGCGACCTGGCCGGGGTGGCGAAGGCGGGCGTCGGTGAGATTGACCGATCCGTTGACGGTGGCGCCGTTGAGCCGTATCTGCCCGTGCGCCTTCAGCCCGGGGGCATGGAGGTTCTTGCCGACGGTCATCTGGTTGAGCTGCAGCACCGGCTCCGCGGCATCCGGCGCGCTGAACTCGGCGCTCTCCATGTACAGGCTCCCCGCGATCTGCGCCCCGCCGAGCCGCACGAGCCCCCGGAACCGGGAGCGGGTCATCCGCAACACGCCCTCCACCTGCACGGCGTGGGAGGTGAGCCCGGGCAGGACCGACTCACTGAGGTTCAGCTCGCCGAGCCGGCAGGCGTAGAAGCGCGGAACCTCGTCGAAGTAGCAGTGCCGCAGCCGGGCGGGGTGGTCGACCGTGGCGTACTGGAGGTCGAGCATCCCGGAGACACGAGCGCCCATGAGACTGAGCAGCGCTATCTCGCCCTCCTCCTGAGGGCCGTTGAGCAGCAGCGCCCGCAACACCTCGGCGCGTACGGTCCGTTCCGGCCCCCAGTCGGCCCCGTCCGCCACGTCCTCGTCGGTTCCGGCGCGGAAGTCCACGGACTCCCCGCGGGCAAAGGCCCGCCACACCCGCTCCTCGGCCCGCGTCAGATCGTTGATCTCCATCAGCGGGGACTCTGACGCGGGCCGAGGCAGGTGTCAACTCGCCGGTTACGCCCTGGCGTTCCACTCCGCGACAACCGGCCACCCGTGCTCCGTCGACAGCCGGCTCAGCGTCCCCGTCTCCAGCCGGAACAGCCGCCCGTCCGACGGCGGCAACCCCAGTCGGCGGGCCGTCAGTACGCGCAGGAAGTGGCCGTGGGCCACGAGGAGCACGTCACCCTCGGGGAGCACCGGGGCGACCCGGGACAGGACCCGGTCGGCGCGCTCGCCCACCTGCTCGGGCGATTCGCCCGGCTGCCCGTCCGGGCCGGGCGGCGCCCCGTCGGTCCACAGGTCCCAGTCGGGGCGGGTGCGGTGGATCTCGGCGGTGGTGACGCCCTCGTAGGCGCCGTAGTGCCACTCGTGCAGGTCCGGGTCCGCCGCGGCCCCGGACAGGCCCGCGAGTTCGGCGGTGCGCACCGCGCGGCCGAGCGGGCTGGTGAGGACGAGCGCGAAGGCCCGGCCCGCCAGCAGCGGAGCGAGCGACTTGGCCTGTTCCTCGCCCCGCCGGGTCAGGGGCAGATCGGTCCAACTGGTGTGCTGACCCGACCGGCTCCACTCGGTCTCGCCGTGGCGGACCAGCAGAAGGTCGCCCATGACCGCTACTTCGCCGACTCGACGGAGTGACCGCCGAACTGGTTGCGCAGTGCCGCGATCATCTTCATCTGCGGTGAGTCGTCCTGCCGGGACGCGAAGCGGGCGAAGAGGGAGGCCGTTATCGCCGGCAGCGGCACCGCGTTGTCGATGGCCGCCTCGACGGTCCAGCGGCCCTCGCCGGAGTCCTCCGCGTAGCCGCGCAGCTGCTCCAAGTGCTCGTCCTTGTCGAGGGCGTTGACCGCGAGGTCCAGCAGCCAGGAACGGATGACGGTGCCCTGCTCCCAGGAGCGGAAGATCTCGCGTACGTCCGTGACGGAGTCGGCCGCCTGCAGCAGCTCCCAGCCCTCGGCGTAGGCCTGCATCATGGCGTACTCGATGCCGTTGTGGACCATCTTCGAGAAGTGCCCGGCGCCGACCTTGCCCGCGTGGACATAGCCGTACGGGCCTTCCGGCTTGAGTGCCTCGAAGATCGGCTGGAGCCGGTCCACGTGCTCCTTGTCGCCGCCGACCATGAGGGCGTAACCGTTCTCCAGGCCCCACACACCGCCGGAGACGCCCGCGTCGACGAAGCCGATGCCCTTCGCCGCCAGCTCCTCGGCATGCTTCTCGTCGTCCGTCCAGCGGGAGTTGCCGCCGTCGACGACCGTGTCGCCGGATTCCAGCAGATCACCGAGTTCATCGACGACCGACTGGGTCGGGCCGCCGGCCGGGACCATCACCCAGACCACGCGCGGGCCTTCGATCCGGTCGACCAGTTCGGTCAGGCTGCCGACATCGGAGAGCTCGGGATTACGGTCGTAGCCGATGACGGTGTGCCCGGCCTGGCGGATGCGCTCGCGCATGTTCCCGCCCATCTTGCCGAGACCGATGAGGCCCAGTTTCATCGCTGTCATGCCCTTTCACTTCTTCCTGAGCTGCGGTGGCTGCTGATCGCGGGCGGTCTGTCAGACACGGGCGCTCCCCGCCTTGCCGCCACCGCGCAGGGCGATCGCGTACATCTCGTCCGCGTTCAGGCGGCGCAGTTCCTCGGCGATCAACTCGGAGGTGGGGCGGACCTTCAGGGCGAGGGTGCGTGCGGGCTGGCCGGGCAGGGAGAGGGTGGCCAGTGGGTCCGTGGGGCGGTCGATACGGATCTCGCCGTTCACGGTGCCGAGCTGTACACCCGTGACAACAGGGCCGGGCGTGACCACGCGCTCGACCGGCACCCGCAGCCGGGCCTCCAGCCAGCGGGCCAGCAGCTCGGCGCTCGGGTTGTCGGCCTCGCTCTCGACGGCGGCCGAGATCACTTCCGCACGGGCCTGGTCGAGGGCCGCGGCCAGCATCGAGCGCCACGGAGTCAGCCGGGTCCAGGCGAGGTCGGTGTCGCCGGGCGCGTACGAGGCCACGCGCTGCTCCAGGGCGACGAGCGGGGCCTCGACGGCGTACATGTCCGTGATCCGGCGCTGGGCCAGCGCCCCCAGCGGGTCCTTCGCGGGCACCTCGGGGGCGTCCA
The DNA here is from genome assembly GCF_054783935.1 of Streptomyces pseudoechinosporeus. NCBI lineage: Bacteria > Bacillati > Actinomycetota > Actinomycetes > Kitasatosporales > Streptomycetaceae > Streptomyces > Streptomyces pseudoechinosporeus. Next base: position 57,513 of record NZ_BAAGPS010000072.1, on the reverse strand, counting down.
CCGGCCACCACACGACGACGGGCGCGTCCGGCAGCAGCAGCGGAAGGGCCACCGAGTCGGCGTGGTCGCCGGCCTCCCCGTACAGCCGGAGCACGACCGTCTCGCCGGTGCCCGCGTCCGCGCCGACCCGCACCTCGGCGTCGAGGCGGGACTTCGTGCGGTCGCGGGGCGAGCGGGAGACGCGCCTGATGACGACCAGGGTGCGCGAGGGGTGCTCGTGCGAGGCCTCCTCGGCCGCCTTGATCGAGTCGTACGCGTTCTCCTCGTCCGTCACGATGACCATCGTCAGGACCATGCCCACGGCGGGGGTGCCGATGGCGCGGCGGCCCTCCACGAGGGCCTTGTTGATCTTGCTTGCCGTGGTGTCGGTCAGGTCGATCTTCATGGCCTGCGCCAGCTCCGTCCGTTTCGCGTCCTGGATCTCCATTGTCGTGCAGCGACATGGCGACCGCGTGGGATCAACCACGCCCGGCGCCCGGGGATTCCCGGCCGGAGATCGTGCGCGGACACGGAGAAGGGGCGGGCCGTTCGGCCCGCCCCTTGTGGGGGGTTTCCAGAAGTGGCGTTGGTGTCAGCTAGCTGACTGGAGTACCTGCACGTAGTCGACCACCATCGGGTGGCCGGGCTCCGTGGCGGCGTCCGGGCCGCCGCCGAACGCGTTCGGGAAGGCGCCGCCCATCGCGACGTTCAGGATGATGAAGAAGCCATGGTCCGTGGCGTTGGTCCAGGTCGTCGCGTCGAGCTGGTTCTCGCGCACCGTGTGGTAGTTGTCGCCGTCGACGTAGAAGCGGATCTCCTCTATGTCGCTCGACCTGTCCCACTCCATGGCGAACGTGTGGAAGCCGGCCGTGCATGCCGCGCCGGGACACGCGGTGGAACTGCCGATGCCGGTGTTCTCGTTGCAGGGGCCGCCCGGGGCGGTGCCGCAGTGCATCGTGGCGAACACCGTGTTCTGGCCCTGGGTGTTCTCCATGATGTCCAGCTCGCCCACCATCGGCCAGTTCTGGTAGTTGCCGCGGTAGGGCTCGCCCAGCATCCAGAACGCGGGCCAGTAGCCCCTGGCCGCGGCGCCGGTGACGTTCGGCGTCTGGAGCCGGCTCTCGACGCGCAGCTTGCCTCCGGCGGGCGGCTCGAAGTCGGTGCGGTTGGTCTCGATGCGGCCGGAGGTCCAGTTGCCGGAAGCGTCGCGGCGGGGCGTGATGCGGAGGTTGCCGTTGCCGTCGAGGGCGACGTTGTCCGTGCTGTCGGTCATCGTCTCGATCTCGCCGGTGCCCCAGTTGGCGGGGCCGCCGGGGTAGCTGGTGCCCGTGGCGTACTGCCAGTTGTCGCGGTTGACGCCGGTGCCCGCGGCGCCGTTGAAGTCGTCGGTGAACACTTCCGTCCAGCCTGACGGGGGCGGGGGCGGCGACGCGTTCGCGGGCAGGGTGATCGCCGCGGCGCCGGCGGCCAGGCCCAGCGTGCTCAGTACGGCGATGAGCCAATGCCGACGAGTTTTGCGCTTGCTGTGAGATCCACTCATGGGTACCTCGTTCGCAGTGGGGGTGCGGGTGCGGGTGGGGAAGCGGGTGGGGATCCTTCATTGAGAGCGCTCTCAATGAAGCCGCGCCGACAATTTGCTCCCTGTAACTCCAGTCGTCAAGAGATAAAGCAGAGAAAGTGCTTGCGGGGGAGCGGAGTTCACACCCTGAACGAGAGGGAGGAGCGGGCGCCCGGGCGACGAAGGCCCCGGTCACAGGGACCGGGGCCTTCGTCGGGGTGGCGTCGGGCGGGATTGGGGCGGGACCGGGTCAACGGTCAGGATCGTTTCGTCAGTTGGGGCTGTCGGGGCGGAATTGCCGTGCGCAGGGGGGGCGATGATGGGAGTGGGCCAGGACTGAGCGGACATATGCGGCTCTTCGCGCATGCGCCGTCCCAGTGCCGAGCGGGCCCCGGTGCGCGTCCTTGCCGGTGAGAGGGATATCGTCCGCGTGGATCAGTGGGCGCGCCGGGGGGCGTGGAGCAGAAGGAACGAGCCACGAGACGCGAATCAGACGGCGTGATCGAGCCGTGCATCAAAAAAATCAAGCCGAGCCTCGCATGGTGGGAACCTTCGGGCCGTTTCTGACTTCCTACCGTGTGCCGCGTTGTGGCCCGAGTATCCCTTTCCTCATCTTCCTCATGGGTCACGAACGCCGCACACCACGCTCACTGACCACGCACAGGAGAACACGTATGCCCAGCCGCCGTCGCTTCCTCGCCGGGTCCGCAGTCGCGCTCGGCGTCACAGGGGCGGCCACGGCCTGCGAGTCGGCCACAACCCCGTCCACCGACGCACTTCCGCAGGCCCCCGTCATGCCCGCCGCCCAATCCCCGGCGAACGGGCTCAACTTCGTGGTGATCCTCGCGGACGACCTCGGATACGGCGAGCTCGGAGCGTACGGCCAGAAGCTGATCCGCACCCCGCGCCTGGACGCCCTCGCCGCCGAGGGCCTGCGCTTCACGGACGCCTACGCGGCCGCCCCGGTCTGCGCCCCCTCACGCTGCTCCCTGCTCACCGGACTGCACAGCGGCCATGCGACCGTGCGCGAGAATCCGTGGGGGCCCGGTGGCCAGGCCGCCCTCACCGACCGCGACTTCACCTTCGCCGAGGCACTGCACGCCCGCGGCTACCGCACCGCGCTGATCGGCAAGTGGGGCTTCGGCCCCGAGGAGCCGAACCAGCCGAGCCACCCCAACGCCCGTGGTTTCGACGAGTTCTACGGCTACATCTCGCACCGGCACGCGCACGACTACTACCCGTCGTACCTGTGGCGGAACGACGAGCGGGAGCAGATCCCGGAGAACGAGGACGGGGCGAGACGGGCCTACGCCCCCGACCTCCTCGAGGCCCGCGCCCTCGACTTCATGGACGCGCACAAGGACGAGGCCTTCCTCCTCTGCCTCACGCCCACCCTGCCGCACGCGCCGAGCCGCGCGCCGGAGATGGGGGCGTACGGCGCCAGCCCCTGGTCGCGGCCCAACAAGTTGCACGCCGCCCAGGTCAGCAACTTCGACGCCCTCGTCGGCAAGGTCACCGACCGGCTGGAGTCCCTCGGCATAGCCCAGCGCACCGTCGTGATCGTCACGAGCGACAACGGCCCGCACGAGGAGGGCCGTACCGACCCCGAACTCTTCGGCGCGAGCGGTGGACTGCGCGGCATCAAGCGCAATCTGTACGAGGGCGGTATCCGCGTCCCGCTCATCGCCTGGTCGCCGAAGCGTGTTCCGTCCGGTGTCACGGACCGGCCGACTCCGCTCACCGACCTGCTGCCGACCCTCGCCGAGCTCGCGGGCGCGCCCGCCCCGGCGGACGTCGACGGGCTGTCCATCGCCCCGCTGCTGCGTGGTGGCACGGACGCTGCCCGCCATGACCACCTGTACTTCTACCGCAACCACAACGGCCAGAGCCCGGGCGCCAACGCCATCGACCAGGGCCGGGGCCGGCAGCTCGCCGAGGCGCTGCGGCGCGGCGACGTGAAGGCGGTGCGGTTCGCGCCGGGGCAGGACCGCAACGCGCCCGACGACCAGTGGGACGTCGAGCTGTACGACCTCGCCAGGGATCCCGGCGAGCGGGACGACATCGCCGACAAGCGGCCCGCCGAGGCCGACGCGCTGGTGCGGCTGATGCGTTCGTCGTGGGTGGACCGGTACGAACGCAAGCCCTTCGGGGTGACGCTCGACGTGGCCGCACGCGGCGACGGGTTCACGGTGACGGCCACCCTCGCGAACGGCTCCGCCAGGCCGTGGACGGCTGCCGGGCTCGAACTCCGGGCCCCGGGGGACTGGAGCGTGCAGGCGCTCGGCCCGGTGAACGCGGATTTCGTCTCCGCGGGTGGTCGGCTCAGTGCGCGGTGGACGGTGACGCCCACGTCCGAGGGTGGGTGGCTGAGCTGCGTGGGCACGGCGCGGCATGCGGGGGCGTCGGTGAGGTACGTGGCGAGTGCCCACACCAGTAGCTCTGCGTGAGCGCTCCGCTGGGTGGCGCGGGGTAGCTGCGGGTGCGTTGTGGTTGCTCGCGCCGTTCCCCGCGGGGTGCCTCCGGCGGTGGGGCGGGTGCGGGTTCGTGGTGGCTGGTCGCGCCGTTCCCCGCGCCCCTGGGTGGGTGGTGGGTGCGGGGCCGTGGGCCGGTGCGTCAGCCCGTCGCAGGCCGGGCGTACGACCCGGAGCTGGTACAGGGTCCTGGTTCTCCGAGACAGAACCTAAGCGACGGGCATACGACGCACCGGCCCACGGCCCCTCCCGCCGGGGGGAGGCTGCGGGAGCGTTGGGGTGCGGGCTTTCCCGGGGCGCGTGCTTTTCGGGGTGCGGGCAGCCGCAGGCTTTTCAGGGGCGCGGGGAACTGCGCGACCAGCCACGACGGACCCGCAGCCGCGACACGACGTGTCACCCCCACCCCCTTGCGGGGGTCTGGGGCGCAGCCCCCGGTTTCGGGAAGGGGCGGCCTGGTCACTTGGTGGCCTGGGTCGGCTGTTTGCCCGGGTCCGGCTGCCAGCCCAGTGCCCGTGAGATCCCGCGGGCAGCGAGCCGTACCGCCGGGATCAACGCCGGTATCTGGGCGTCGCGTTCGGGGACCACGACGGAGACGGCCGCGATGACGGAGCCGTCCGCGTTCCGGACCGGAGCGGCCACCGACAGGGCGTCCTCGGTGACCTGACGGCTGCTCACCGCCACGCCGGAGCGCCGCACTTCGGCCAGTACGCGGCGCAGGGTGGCCGGTTCCGCGATGGTGTGCGGGGTGAAGACGGCCAGCGGCTGTGCGCAGTACGCCTCCTGGGACGCCGCGTCGCTGTACGCGAGCAGCGCGAGTCCGACCCCGGTGGCGTGCAGTGGCCAGCGGGCGCCCACCCGGATGTGCACGCCGACCGCCGAGCGCCCGGAGATCCACTCGATGTAGACGACCTCGTCGCCGTCCCGCACCGCCATCTGCACGTTTTCGTGTGTGGCCTCGTACAGGTCCTCGAGATATGGGAGCGCGATCTGTCGCAGGGCCAGGCCGCGGGGTGCCAGTGCCGCGACCTCCCATAGGCGCAGGCCCACGTGGTACGTCCCGGATGCGTCGCGTTCCAGGGCGCCCCATTCGCTGAGCGCGCCCACCAGGCGGTGGGCGGTGGTGAGGGAGAGCCCGGCCCGGCGGCTGATGTCCGTGAGGGAGAGCGCCGGGTGGTCGTGGTCGAAGGCGGAGAGTACGGAGAGGAGGCGGTCGGGCGCCGAGCGTACGGTCATCGGGTCCTCCCGGCTCGTCTCGTCCCGGACTCAGCCGAGTTCGGACTCTGCTATCCGTTGCAGAAGCGTGTGCAGCGTGTCCCGGTCGGCGGGGTCGAGGGGGTGGAGCAGGGCGTTCGTCGCGCGTCGCCCCGCTTCGTGGGAGTCGCGCAGGAACGCCCGGCCGTCCTCGGTCAGGACGATGATCCGGCTTCGGCGGTCGTCTGGCGAGGGGCGGCGCTCGGCGAAACCGAGCTTCTCCAGGTCGTCGACCAGGCCGACGATCGCGCTCGGGTCGTATCCCAGACGAGCGCTCAGCTCCCGCTGGAGCGCGCCCTCGGTCGTGGTCAGGTAGCGCAGCAGCGCGTAGTGGCGCAGCCGCAGCCCGGACTCCTGGAGGAACGCGTTGAACAGCTGTCCCGAGCGCAGACCGATCCGGTACAGCAGATAGCCGGTGTCCGAGTGCAGCCCGCGCATCCATGGCTCCTGAGCGTCGATGGCGTCGGGGTTGGTCGCGTGCTGCTGGCCGGCGATGGCGGGCTCCCTGGTCGAGGCCCCGGACGGGGGCGGGTGTGCGTGGTGCTCACAGCATGGCGCACGACTCGGCTCGCAACAACTATTGACGTCGACAATTATTGTCCTTAGCTTCGATCTCGTAGCCGCAGCTCTGACTCGACTCGCAGCCGCATCCGCTTCTCGAAGGGACCCCGTCGTGCCCAGCATCGATCTCACCGGCAAGGTGGCCGTCGTCACCGGCTCCGGCCGTGGCCTCGGCCTCGCCTACGCGCACGCTCTCGCCGCCGCAGGCGCCTCCGTGGTCGTCAACGACGTGGACGAGGCCGTCGCCGAGCAGGCCGTCAAGGCGATCACCGCAGCCGGTGGCAGCGCGGTCGCCGAGGTGGTCCCGGTCGGTACGTCCGAGGCCGCGGACCGGCTTGTCGCCCGCGCCGTGGAGGAGTTCGGGCGCCTCGACATCCTGGTCACGAACGCCGGCATCCTCCGGGACCGGGTCCTGTGGAAGATGACCGACGAGGACTTCGACGCGGTGATCACCACCCACCTCAAGGGCACCTTCACCTGCGCCCGCGCCGCCGCCGTGCGCATGCGCGAGCAGGGCGAGGGCGGCACGCTGATCCTGGTCGGCTCCCCGGCCGGGCAGCGCGGCAACTTCGGCCAGACCAACTACTCCGCCGCCAAGGCGGGCATCGCCGCCATGGCCCGTACGTGGTCGATGGAACTGGGCCGCGCGGGCATCACCGTCAACGCGATCGTGCCGGTGGCGGCCACCGCGATGACCGAGACCATCCCGGCCTTCGCCCCCTACATCGAGGCCATGAAGCAGGGCGAGCCGCTGCCGGACTTCCTGCGCAAGGGCGAGGGCTTCGGCACCCCCGAGGACTGCGCCGCACTGATCCCGTTCCTCGCCTCCGAGGCCGCCCGCGGTGTGACCGGGCAGGCCATCGGCATCGGCGGCGACAAGGTGACCCTGTGGTCCCATCCGCAGGAGATCAAGGCGGCGTACGCTGACGGAGGCTGGGCCCCCGACACCCTCGCCGACGCCTGGCCCACCTCACTGGGCGCCGAGCCGCAGACCGTGGGCGTCCCCGCGCCGAAGTTCCCGGAGGCGTGAACCATGACGACCCTCAACGTCGAGGAACTCGTCGCGATCGACGTCCACACGCACGCCGAGGTCTCCTCCAAGGGCAAGTCCTCGCTGGATGACGACCTGCACGACGCGTCCTCCGCCTACTTCAAGGTCGAGGGCAAGCGAAAGCCCACCATCGAGGAGACGGCCGCGTACTACCGCGAGCGGAAGATGGCCGCCGTGATCTTCACGGTCGACGCCGAGTCCGCGACCGGCACCGAGCCCATCGCGAACGAGGAGGTCGCCGAAGCGGCGGCAGCCAACCCGGACGTGCTGATCCCGTTCGCCTCCATCGACCCCTTCCGCGGCAAGGCGGGCGTGAAGCAGGCCCGCAGGCTGGTCGAGGAGTACGGGGTGAAGGGGTTCAAGTTCCACCCCAGCATCCAGGGCTTCTTCCCCAATGACCGGTCCGTGGCGTACGAGCTGTACGAGGTGATCGAGGAGACCGGCACGATCGCCCTCTTCCACACGGGCCAGACGGGCATCGGCGCCGGAGTGCCCGGTGGGGGCGGGATCCGGCTCAAGTACTCGAACCCTCTGCACGTGGACGACGTCGCCGCCGACTTCCCGCACCTGAAGATCATCCTGGCGCACCCGTCCTTCCCCTGGCAGGACGAGGCCCTCGCGGTCGCCACCCACAAGCCGGGCGTGCACATCGACCTGTCCGGCTGGTCGCCGAAGTACTTCCCGCCGCAGCTCGTGCAGTACGCGAACACGCTGCTCAAGGACAAGGTGCTGTTCGGCTCCGACTACCCGGTCCTCACCCCGGACCGCTGGCTCGCCGACTTCGAGAAGCTCACCATCAAGGACGAGGTCAAGCCGAAGATCCTCAAGGAGAACGCGGCCCGGCTGCTCGGACTGACGAAGCCGTAGGGGGCTACCGATGCGCAATGAGGGACTGGGGTCGTGGCCCGCACGCCGGGCCCGCAAGACACCCCGCCGCACCGCCCTGATCCACCACGACACCGAGGTGACGTACGCCGAGCTGTACGAGCGCACCACCCGCCTCGCACACGCCCTGCGCGCGGCCGGGATCCGACGTGGCGACCGGGTCGCCTACCTCGGCCCCAACCACCCCTCCTACCTGGAGACGCTGTTCGCGGCGGGCACGCTCGGCGCGGTCTTCGTGCCGCTCAACACCCGTCTCGCGGGGCCCGAGATCGCCTACCAGCTCGCGGACTCGGGCGCCAAGGCGCTCGTCTACGGGCCCTCCCATGCCGGGCTCGTGGCCGGAATGCCGGGCAGTACCGATGTGCGGTCGTACGTCGAAGTCGGCGCCGACTACGAGGAGTTGATCGCCGAGGCGTCCGCCGAGCCGATCGACCAACCCGTCGGCGCCGACGACACCTGCATCGTCATGTACACCTCGGGGACGACAGGCCGCCCCAAGGGCGCGATGCTCACCCACGGCAATCTGACCTGGAACGCGGTCAACGTCCTCATCGACCACGACCTGATCGCCGAAGAACGCGCCCTGGTCTCCGCCCCGTTGTTCCACACGGCCGGCCTGAACATGCTCACCCTGCCGGTCCTGCTCAAGGGCGGCACCTGCGTCCTGGTCGAGGCCTTCGAGCCGGCCGCCACCTTCGACCTGATCGAACGGCACCGGATCACCTTCATGTTCGGCGTCCCGACGATGTTCGACCAGGTGGCGCGGCACGAGCGCTGGGCCGACGCAGACCTGTCGTCGCTGCGGATCCTGACCTGTGGCGGCTCCCCGGTGCCGACCCCGCTGATCGCGAAGTACCAGGAGCGCGGGCTCACCTTCCTCCAGGGCTACGGCATGACCGAGGCATCGCCCGGCACGCTCTTCCTGGACGCCGAGCACGCGCTGGACAAGGCGGGTTCGGCCGGCGTGCCGCACTTCTTCAGCGACGTTCGTGTCGTACGGCCCGATATGGCGCCGGTCGAAGTCGGCGAGACCGGTGAAATCGTCGTACGCGGGCCGCATGTCATGCCCGGCTACTGGGGGCTGCCGGACGAGACCGCGGCCACCTTCAGCGACGGCTGGTTCCGCAGCGGGGACGCCGCGCGGGTCGACGAGGACGGCTACGTCTATATCGTCGACCGCATCAAGGACATGATCATCTCCGGTGGCGAGAACGTCTATCCCGCCGAGATCGAGGACCTGCTCCTGGCCCATCCGGACATCGTCGAGTGCGCGGTCATCGGCGTGCCCGACGACAAGTGGGGCGAGGTGCCGCGGGCGGTCGTCGTGCCGCGGGAGGACGTGGAGCTCGACCCGGACCAAGTCCTCGCCTCCCTGGCCGGGCGCCTGGCCAAGTACAAGATCCCCAAGTCGGTCGTACTCGCGGAGGAACTCCCGCGGACCGCCTCCGGCAAGCTGCTGAAGTCCCGGGTCCGTAAGCGGTACGGGACCAACTCTTCCAACTCTTAGCTAAGGAACGGCATATGAGCATCACCGTGAACGGCATCGACGAGCTCAAGAAGCTTGCGGGGAGTGACCTCGGTACCAGTGAGTGGATCGAGGTCACGCAGGAGCGCATCAACACGTTCGCCGACGCCACCGGGGATCACCAGTGGATCCACGTGGACCCCGAGCGCGCCAAGGAGGGCCCGTTCGGCGCCCCCATCGCCCACGGCTACCTCACGCTCTCCCTCTTCATCCCGCTGTTCACCGAGTTGCTGGACGTCGAGGGCGTCTCGACGAAGGTCAACTACGGGCTGAACAAGGTGCGGTTCCCCTCGCCGGTGAAGGTCGGGTCGCGGATCCGGCTCGTCGGGAAGCTGGCGGAGGTCGCGGACGTGCCGGGTGGGGTGCAGATCACGGTTGACGGGACGATCGAGATCGAGGGTGGGGCCAAACCGGCGGCTGTGCTGCAGAGTCTTTCTCGGTTTTACGCGTAAGCGCTCCGCTTGGGGCGCGGTTCAAAGCTGCGGGCCCGTTGTGGCTGGTCGCGCAGTTCCCCGCGCCCCTTACGGGGCCCGCTGTGGCTGGTCGCGCCCACGCGGCGGAGCCGCAAATTGATACAGCCCCGCGCCCCTATTAGCGGGCGCCCGCTTTAACGCGTACCCACCACGTCCACGAACACCGGATTCGAGTAGAACCACGTGTCCGCCCACGGATCGCCGTTCCCCGGCTCGTGCGGGATCGGACCGTGCGGGTCAACTGCCGCCCCCAGATAGCCCGTTGCGTTGCGGTTGCCGTCGCTGCCCCGCAGACGTACGTAGAAGGACTCGTCGCCCGCTGTGAGCGGAATGCGCAAGGTGTACGTGCCCTTGCGGCCCGTTACGTCCAACGCGCGCACGACCTTTGTGTCGGGGGCGCGCCAGTTGTCGCGGTCGGTCGCCGGGCCGGGTACCGCGCCGCGGATGACGTCGAGGTGGGCCAACTCGGGGAGGATTCCCTGGGGGTTGGGGCGGGAGGCGGTCGTCACGGTGACGTACAGGGTGAGCTTCTCGCCCTTGCGTACCCGCAGTCGGCCGCCGAGCGTCACGCCGCGGCCGAAGTCGCGGTCCCGCTTCACGCGGACCTCGAGGCCGTCCAGCAGATGCCCGTGGTCGAGCCAGACGCGGCCCGCGCGCAGGCCCGCCATCACCGAGCGGTAGCCGTAGCGGGTCACGCCCACGTGGGTGCGGCTGAACTGGCCGGGCCAGAAGTCGCCGCCGGGCTGGGGCTCGGTGGTGTTCACCGGGTCGGGCAGGCGGCCGGTGTTGTCGAAGTTCTGGCCGGGGAGCCAGTCGCCGTTCTTCCAGGTGTCGAACACCACCCGGTGCACATCGGAGTTGGTGGTGATCGTGAACAGCTTGCCCTCGGCGAGCATGGCGTCCCACAGGCCTCCGACGGTGGCCGTCATCCAGTCGAAGCCGCCGTACGTGACGTAGGCGTCCGCCGGATAGCCGGGCCAGGAGTTCTCCGAGGGCTTGTTCTCGTACTCGCCGCGGATCGAGGTCGGACCGCGCCAGCCGGGGATGGCGCCGCCCTGGGCGCCGGGTGCGCCCTCCACGCCGATCATGATCTCGGGGGCTGCGTCCCGCCAGTTGCGCATCTCGTGCGGGGAGTCGATGCCCAGGCGTAGTGGGTGGTTGGCGAGGACGAGCACGTCGTCGACGTAGCCGTTTCGGCGCTGCTCGGCCAGCCACTTGATGGCCTTGACGGCGTGCGCCTCGTTGCGTGGGGTGTCCGGGTGGTTCGGGCCGCCCTTGTCGTAGCCGAGCAGCTTGCCGTCGTAGGCGAGCTCGAACTTCGTGAGGATGTCGACCTCGTGTGGGCCCGGCGCCGCGAAGACCGTGCAGTGCTCGGCGCCGGGGATGTACCACTCAAGGCCCTGGAAGATCAGCTGACGCGGGTTCGCGGCCCGCGCCTTGAGGATCTCCTGGTGCTCCAGCTGCGCCCCGAACTCGGCGTGCCCGAAGTTGGAGTGCTCGTTGAACACCAGCCAGTCGAGGCCGTACTTGGCGCCCGCCTGAACGACCTGGTCGAAGGTGTACTTCGCGTCGTGGCTGTAGACGGAGTGGACGTGGTGGTCGCCGACGAGATAGGCGAGGCGGGGGTCGTTGCCGCCGAGCCCTCGGCTGTCGGCGACTGCGGGCGTCGCCAGGGAGCCGGCGGCGAAGGCGGCGCCGAACAGGCCCGCACGGCGCAGGAGTTGACGTCGGGAGACACCCTGCGGGTCCAGGGCGGCGGGGGAGACGGACGGGTCGGCCCAGTCGGGCAGTTGCTGCTCGGACATGGTGGGTGAGGGCCCCTCGGGTCAGTGGTTCATGAACGACGTGACGGGCAGGGCGCGTTCGACGATCCGTACGTCACCGAGCCGCCCGTGCAGGATCTGGTCGATCTTGCCCGCGTACTCGTAGCCGCCGAGCAGCCACGGCAGGCCGAGCGAGGTGAGCCCGACCGAGCGAGCGGTGGGATTGCGGGCGACGGGGCAGCCCTGGACGTACAGCGTGGTGTGCGAACCGTCGTTGACGACGGCGACGTGCCACCACACCTCGCGGGCCGTCTCGTCGCCCCAGTTGGTGGCGATGCCCTGCTGGTTGAGCGGCCGTACCGCCCACTGCGGGCCGGGCCCGTCCGACAGTGACAGCGTGGCGAGCGGCTCGTCCGGGTCGCCCTCGGTCTTGCCCGCCGCCCCGCCCGTACCGGTGCGGCTGATCAGCCCGCCCCAGGCGTTGCGCGACGGGTCCCAGTCGGCGGGCAGCTGGTAGAAGGCCTCGAAGGTGTAACCGCCCCTGAAGGTCGCCGAGTTGAGCGGTGCGTTCTCGGCCGTCCGCAAATAGGCGCCCCGCAGCGGCGACTTGTCGCCGTGGAAGTAGAGGCTGCCGTGACCCGGCTGGTCGGGGTGGTGTTCCGACGACCAGGTGAGGGAGCCGTCGGCGACCTTGACCACGGTGAGGTCGTTGCCGCGCCCCGACAGATCGCGGACCGTGCCGTCCATGGCCGCGCCTTCCGCATGCCCGTCGAACCGCCAGTACGCCACCGTCCCCCGCACCAGCATCTCGGAGGCGGGCCGCGGCCCCCGCGGAGACACCGGGGCGAAGCCGGAGAAGCGCTTCTCGAAGTCGATCGCCACCGAGAACCGGTCCTGGGGGCCGGTCAGTTCGATCTCCTGCCGCTCCAACTCGTTGAGCCCGTCGCCCGCGCGGCCCAGGATCCACGGGGAGATCGTCTCGACGTCGATGGTGTCGCGGTCGAGGTCGAAGCGGTAGAGGCGGATCATCGCCGCGCCGCCGTAGTAACGGTTCTGGTAGTTCGTCAGGTGCAGATGTACGTCGTTCCCGGCGGCGTTCCTGCGGACGGCGCGGGCGGCCGGCCAGTAGTGCCCGTTGAGCGTGAGGAAGATCTGGTCGTGCTCCTTGATCAGCCGGTCCCAGAGCTGCTGCCCGTACGTGGACAGGGTGTCGGCCTCGTAGACCAGTTCATGGGTGGTGAGGATGACCGGTGTCTTCGGATGCCGCGCGATGACGTCCTTGGCCCAGGCGTACCCCTGCGCCGACAGCCGCCAGTCCAGGGCGAGTACGAGCCACTGCCGGCCGGCCGCCTTGAAGAGGTGGAAGGTGTTGTAGCCGTCGGGCGAGGCGCCGCCGAAGGTCGGCTTGTCCTTGAACCGCTGCGGGCCGAAGGCGTCCAGATACGAGGTCGGGCCCCGCTGGTCGTCGGTGGAGGACTTCACGTCATGGTTGCCCGCGAGCACGCTGTAGCCCACGCCCCGCCGGTCGAGCAGCTCGAACGCCTTGCTCGCGGCGGTGACTTCGGCCTGCGCGCCGTTCTCGGTGACGTCGCCCAGGTGCGAGAGGAAGACGATGTTGTCGTCCTCACCCTGCTCCAGGATGTAGCGCAGCGATGCCTCGATCGGGGCGGGGTTGATGCTCGCTCCGTCGAAGAGGTATTGCGTGTCGGGCATCACGACGAGCGTGAAGCGGCTGCTGTCGGGGTCGGGTCTCCAGCGGGTCTTCGAGGCGGACACCGTCGGCACGGGCGCCGCCTGCGCCGTGGCCGTCGGCAGTGCGACCGCCGCCGTGGCCGCGCCGATCAGCGCGGTCGCCCGCAGGAAGTTCCGTCTGCCGGCGTCCGCCTGCTCGGCCTCGGCCTGGTCGTGCTCATGCGAAGTACAAGTACACACGTCTGCTCCGTGAGAAGAGGGACTGCTCCGGGAGAGGGGGTGGTGAGTTCAGAGCACGCGCAGGGTCCAGGCCCAGCGGTGGATGCCCGGCGTGATGAGGTACTGCGCCGAGGTGTCGGGTCCGCACGACGCCGTGCCCAGACCCCGGTGCGCGGCGTCGAGGTGCACGACGCAGCCGGGCCGCGGCACCAGCTCGTCGTGGTGCGCGGCGGCGGCCAGGTCCTCGGCGCGGTAGCGGGAGACCGAGACCTGGCTCGGCGCTCCCAGGTCCACGGCCAGTCCCGTGGCGTCCGGCGCCGACAGCGTGAACCGGCGCACCCCGTGCCGCCCGCCGCTTTCCTGGGGCCGCAGATAAGGGGTGAACAACTCGTCCACCGGGAGCGAGTGATGGCCGACGGGCGCGCCCGCGCTCCGGTCCGGATAGGACTCCCAGGGGCCCTGCCCGTACCAGTCCAGGACATCGAGCCCGCCGACCGTCTCGAAGACCGTGCCGACCCGCGCCACATCGTCCAGCGCATCGGGCAGTTCGGCCGATTCCTCGATACGGAGACCACCGGCGACCGGGGTGATCACCTGCTCGTGGCGGACGATCCCGGCACCGGTCGCGTACTCGGCCCGCACCGTCACGCGTGCGCCCTCGCGGTCCACACCCACGACCTTGCGTACGAGCGCGTCCAGGCCCCAGTCGCGCCAGCGGGCCGCCATGCCGCCGATCTCGTCGTTGTCGGTGGAGGCGCGCCACAGGCTCAGGACGGGTGGCGAGGCCAGCATCGGGTGGACCAGCAGCCCCTCCCCGTCCACCTCCACAGACGCACCGGACACCGACTCCTGCGAGGGCGCCGCAGCGACCCCCGTACTCAGCCGGACCTGTGGCAGACACACCTCCGTGCCGCGCGGCGCCCAGGCCTCGTCGCGTGCCGTCGTGACCCGCAGGGTCAGCCAGGCCTCGCCCTCCGGGATCGGGAACGGCATCGCGATCGTCTCCGAGCCGCCCGGCAGTACGTCGGGCAGCGCGGCCGGTGCGGTCTGCGTGTCGCCGTTCTCGTGCACGAGACACCATTCGGCGTTCAGCCACTCCAGACCCCGGAAATGCTGCCGGTTCTGGACCAGGAACACCCCTCGGCAGTACCTCAGCCGCACCGGCGCCGCGATCTCCCGGTGCTCGTACATCGCCGGTTTCGGCGTGCGGTCCGGGAACACCAGCCCGTCCGCGCAGAACACCCCGTCGTTCGGGCTGTCCCCGAAGTCGCCGCCGTACGCCCAGCGATGGCCGGATGCGGCGACGCCGTTGTCGTACAACCCGGCGCCTGCGCGCCCAGCCGGTCTTCCGTCGTTCACACGCTGGAGAATGCCGTGGTCCCAGAACTCCCAGATGAAACCGCCCTGAAGTCCTGGGATGGACTCGATGGCCGCCCAGTGGTCGGCGAGTGTGCCGTTGCTGTTGCCCATGGCGTGCGAGTACTCGCACTGGATGAGCGGCTTGGTCTGCTCACCCGACAGGGCGTGCGCGACACAGTCCTCGACCGGCGCGTACATCGGGCAGGCGATGTCGGAGGCGACCGACAGATCGGCCCAGTCCAGCTTGGCCGCGCCCTCGTACTGAAGGGGGCGGGTGGGGTCGTGCCGGCGTATCCAGCCGGCCGCCGCGTCGTGGTTCGCGCCGTAGTCCGACTCGTTGCCCAGCGACCAGATGATGACGGACGGGCGGTTCTTGTCGCGCAGCACCATGCGCGAGACGCGGTCGACGAAGGCCCCGAGGTAGCGGGGGTCGTCGGCGATCTCGTGGGCGTGGTCGTGGGATTCGATGTTGGCCTCGTCGACGACGTAGAAGCCGAGTTCGTCGGCGAGGTCGAGGAGCGTCGGGTCGTTCGGGTAGTGCGCGGTACGGATCGCGTTGAAGCCGAAGCGTTTCAGCACGATCAGGTCCGCGCGCATGTCGGCGGCGGAGACGGTGCGTCCGGTGAGGGGGTGGAAGTCGTGGCGGTTGATTCCGCGAATGAAGATTCGCTCACCGTTGACGAGCAGGTTCGGACCCCGGACCTCTACGTCCCGGAAGCCGACCCGGTGGTGAGAGGTGTCGGCGACCGAGCCGTCGGCGCGGTGCAGCCGGACGGTCAGCTCGTACAGCTCGGGCGTCTCGGCGGTCCAGGGGCGCACCGCGCGCACGGTCGCCGCCAGCCGGACCTCACCGAGGAAGTCGGACACCCGCATGTCCTCGGCGTTCACCCGGTCGAACTCCGCGTCTTGGACGAGCAGTTGGCCACCCAGTGCCCCGGTGACATACCAGCCCTCCGGCAGCGCGCCCGCCGCATTCCGCACCTGGCAGTCGACCCGCAGCTCCCCGTCCTGGTGCGCCCGCACCGTCACATCCGCCAGATGCAGCGGATCCGTCGCGTACAGCAGCACCGAGCGGGTGATCCCGGCGTGCCACCACTGGTCCTGGTCCTCGATGTGCGAGGCGTCCGACCACTTGATGACGGTCAGCCGCAGCGTGGCGGGATCCCCGGGGCGTACGACATCGGAGAGGTCGAACTCGGCGGCGAGATGGGAGTCCTTGGAGATGCCGACCGGACGGCCGTTCACATGGACGAGCAGCACGCTCTCGGCGGCGCCCACCTGGAGCACGATCCGGCGGCCCGCCCACTCGGCGGGGATGTCCACGGAACGCTCGTACACGCCCGTCGGATTGGCGGTGGGCGAGCTGGGCGGGAACTCACCCCACGGCATACGGAAGTTGGTGTACTGCGGCAGATCGCCCAGGTCCTGCATGGTCCAGGCGCCGGGGACCTCGATCCGCGTCCACTCGCCCGAACATCCGTGGGGAGTGGGCAGCAGCTGGAAGTGCCAGGAGCCGTCCAGGGACAGCGCGTCGCCGCGGCGGTCCACGGCGTTCATCGGCAGCCGCCCCCAGGAGGTCACCTCGGGTGTCTCCCAGGGGCGCAGCGCGATCAGCGGATCGCGTCTCATCAGCGGATGGCTCCCTTGCCGAGGTCCGCGATGATCTGCTTGGCGCCGATGGCGAAGACGATCAGGAGCGGGATGAGGGCCAGTACGGCGCCGGTCATGACCATCCCGTAGTCCGTGGTGCCGTGGACGCCGTTGAGCTGAGAGAGGGCGACCTGGAGCGTCACGTTGTCCGGGTTGGTGAGGGCGATCAACGGCCAGGCGTAGTCGTTCCACTGGCTCATGAAGGTGAAGATGCCGAGGAAGGCGAGGCCCGGCCGGACGACCGGCAGCGCCACATGCCAGTACTGACGCATGAAACCGGCGCCGTCGAGCTTCGAGGCGTCGAGCAGTTCGTCATGGATCGCGCTCTTCATGTACTGGCGCATCCAGAAGATGCCGAACGCGTTGGCCGCCGCCGGGACGATCAGCGAGGTCATGGAGCCGATCCAGCCGAGGTTCGCCATGATCACGAACTGGGGGATGGCCTGAAGCTGGGCCGGGACCATGAAGATCGCCATCATCACCGCGAACAGCACCCGCTTTCCGGGGAACTGGAACTTGGCGAAGACGAACGCGGCCAGCGAGTCGAAGAACAGGACGAGGAACGTCACCGTGGTCGCGACGAGCAGCGAGTTGAACATCGACCCGAAGAAATCGATGCTGTCGAAGAGCTTGCTGACGTTGTCGTCGAAGTGCGAGCCGGGCAGCAGCTTCGGCGGGTACGAGAAGATCTCGGTCGACGTGTGGGTCGACATGATCACGGCCCAGTAGAACGGGAAGGCCGAGAGCAGTACGCCGACGATCAGGGACACGTGGAGGGCGATGCCCCTGCGCCGGGTGCCCTCGATGAGTTTGGGCCTGGTGGGCTTGACGGGCTCGGCCTCGGCGGGCCTGGCTTCGGTGGTTGCCATGGTGACCGGTCTCCCTATTCTTCGCCCCGGCGCTGCACCAGGCGCCAGTTGATGATCGAGAAGAGGACGACGACGAGGAAGATGCCCCACGCCACGGCGGCGCCGTAGCCGAAGTCGTTGTTGTCGAAGGTCTGCTGGAAGAAGTAGAGGACCATCGTCCGGCCTGCGTGGTCGGGACCTCCCGAGAACGTCGACTCGTTGGCCGTGGTCTGCAGCAGCACCTGAGGCTCGGAGAAGCTCTGCAGTCCGGTGACCGTCGAGATGACGAGCACGAACAGCAGCACGGGCCGCATCAGCGGAAGCGTGATCCGGAAGAAGGTCTGCACGGGTCCCGCCCCGTCGACGCGCGCGGCCTCGTACAACTCGCCCGGAATCGTCTGGAGCCCGGCGAGGAAGATGATCGCGTTGTAGCCGGTCCACTGCCAGGTCATCAGGGTGGCGATGGCGACCTTGATGCCCCACGGCGTGTTCAGCCAGGCCACCTGGTCGAGACCGACCGCCTGCAACAGGGCGTTGATCAGGCCGAAGTTGGTGGAGAAGACCGAGCCGAAGATGATCGCGACGGCCACGACCGAGGTGACGTTCGGCAGGAAGTACGCGAAGCGGTAGAGGTTCCTGAAGCGGACCGCCGAGTTGAGCATCACGGCCGTGATCATCGCCAGGAAGATCATGGGGAAGGTGGCCAGCGCCCAGATGATGACGGTGTTGCCGATCGAGCTCCAGAAGTCGGTGTCGCTCAGCAGGTACTTGTACTGGTCGAGCCCCGCCCACTCCATCGAGCCGAGGCCGTCCCAGCGGTGGAAGGAGAGGTAGAGGGAGAAGCCGACCGGGATCAGGCCGAAGGCCAGGAAGAGCAGATAGAAGGGGGAGAGCGCGAGGTACAGCCGCCAGTAGCTGAGGATGCTCTTCTTCGGTTGCTCGGGCGGGGTCTCCACCACGGCCGCGGGGGGCTTTTCGACCACGGGTGCGGTCGCCATCAGACGCTCACCCCCAGGTGCTCGGCGATGCGCCGGCAATCGCTCATGGCGTCACTCCAGGCTTTCTTCGGGTCCTTGCCGAGGACGCCGACGTTCTTGATCTCGTCCCTGATCGGCTGCCCGAGCGCGACGTCGAACGGGCTGTTGAAGGCGACCGGGATCTTCTCGGCGGCCGGGCCGTAGACGTCCATCGTGATCTGGTCGCCGAAGAACGGGTCGGGCCGGCGCAGCTTCTTCATCTCGTAGGAGGCAGGGGTCGACGGGAAGAGTCCGGCGTCGAGGAAGCCCTGGGCCTGGTTGTCCGCGTTGAGCAGCCAGGTGATGATCTCGAAGGCCTTCTCCGGCTCCCGGCACGCCTTGGTGATCGCCAGGAACGAGCCGCCGACGTTGGAGGGGCCGCCCGGACAGTTCGCCACCCGCCACTTGCCTTTGGTCTTCGGCACTTCGAGCTTGAGGTCGCCCGCGGCCCAGGAGGCGTTCAACGCGCTGGGCAGCAGCCCCCTCTCCTTGGCCGAGATCGAGTCGGGCGTGCCGCTCACGAGGCTCGAGACGAGCCCGCGGCGCTTGGCCTCCACCGCGCGGTCCCAGCAGACGCGCACATGCTCCTGGTCGCCGATGAAGTGCTCGTCCTCGTCGACGAACCGCTTGGTGCCCTGGCCGATCGACATCTCGAAGACACTGCCGACGTCGTTCAGCAGGAACGCCCCTCGCACACGCTTCTTCAGCTGCTCGCCCGCCGCGAAGAACTGCTCCCAGGTGGCCATCTCCTTGGAGACGTCGGCCGGTTCGTACGGCAGCCCGGCCTTCTCGAAGACGGCGGGCTGGTAGTAGTGCACGACCGGGCCCACATCGATGGGGAAGCCGATGAGGCTGCCGTCCGGAGCGACCCCCTGTTGCCACTTCCAGTCCAGGTACTGGCTCTTGAGCTTCTCCGCACCAAGCGTCCGCAAGTCCACGAACTGATCCGCGTTCGGCAGATACGACGCCATGTCCTCGCCCTTGAGCCCCGCGATGTCGGGGACATGGGCCTGTCCGGTCATCGTGGTGATCAGCTTGGAGCGGTAGTAGCCGCCGATCTGGATCGCGTCGAGGTCGACGGCGCTGTCGTAGCGGGCCTTGGCCTGCTTGACGACCGTGTCGCTCAGGCCGCCGCTCCAGTACCACAGGACCATGTTCCGGCCGGTCGAACCGGTCGGAACGGCGCAGCCGGATGCCAGGCCGCCGAGCGCCGTGGCGGCCGTACCGGCCAGGCCCGCGCGCAGGAGGCCCCTTCGTGAGAGCCGCACAGCTCCCACCGCCTTTCGGGTCTGTTCGCGTCTTCGCATACGAGAGTTCAGTGCTGCCGGGTGGGTGCCGGTGGCGTCACGGGGGCGTGGCGGGTCGGCGGTCCCGGGTCCGCCGGCATGCGGTCGGCCAGGAAGCCGTACGCCCGCCGCAGTCCGGGATCACGGACGGACTGCCACCACTGGTGGACGCCGTACCAGCCGGGCGCGGCCAGGGCCCCGCCGTGATGGCGTACGGAGAGTCCGGCGGCCAGCACCGCGAAGCGCAGCCGCTCGCCGAGCGGCCAGCCGCCGAGCGAGGCCGCGACGAAACTCGCGCCGAAGACGTCTCCGGCGCCCGTCGAGTCCAGGACGTCGACGTCGAGGGCGGACACATCGGCGTACTCGTCCGTGGTCTGGTCGACGGCGACCGCACCGTCGCGGCCACGGGTGACCACGGCCACCGGCACCAGCTCGGAGAGCTTGCCGAGCGCGGCGGCGGCGGTGTCGGTGCGTGTGTAGGCCATTGCCTCGGTGTCGTTGGGCAGGAAGGCGTGGCACAGGGAGAGCTGGTCGAGGAGGTCGGAGGACCACTGCTGGGTGGGGTCCCAGCCGACGTCCGCGTAGATCTGTGTGCCGTTCGCCGCCGCCTTGGCGAGCCAGGCGCGCGGCTCGGCCTCGATGTGCACGAGGGCGGTGCGCGCCTCGGGCGGGTCGCCCATCAGTGTGTCCTGCGAGTACGGGGGTTCCTGGCCGTGGGTGACCAGGGCCCGGTCGTGGTCGTAGGCGAGCGCGACGGTGACCGGGGTGTGCCAGCCGGCCGCCGTGCGGGAGAGCGAGAGGTCGATGTGCTCCTGGCCGGCGAGGACGTCACGGCAGTACGCGCCGTAGTAGTCGTCCCCGAAGACCGTGGCCAGGGAGGTGTTCAGGCCAAACCGGGCCGCCGCCACGGCCAGGTTCGCGATCCCGCCCGGGCCGGCTCCCATCCCCTCGGTCCAGATCTCCTCGCCGGGAGTCGGCGGCTTGCCCAGACCGGTCAGGACGAGGTCGTAGAAGAGCAGCCCGGTCAGCAGGACATCGGGCCGTTCGTCACCCACGCACGCTTCCTCTCGTCAAAAGCCTTCCATTTCCGTGCACAGGATCGTGCGCGCATCCAGCCACTTTGGCAAGAGTCGAGCAGAATCGAGCATAGAATTGATTGCGAATGACGAGTACTGTTCACGACGTGCTGGCAGAACGACGACACCAACTCATCCTGCGGTCCCTGCGCTCAGGCGGGCCCGCCGCCGTGACCGACCTCTCGGAACAGCTGGGCGTGAGCCCTGCCACAATCCGCCGTGACCTGGTCAAACTCGAGGAGGACGGCCTGCTCACGCGGGTGCACGGCGGCGCCGTCGCCGAGGAGGGGGACCAGCCCTTCGCCGAGGTCGCGGAGGTGCGCGTAGCCGAGAAGGACGCCATCGCCGAGCGAGCGGCGACGATGATCGAGGACGGCCAGTCCGTGCTGCTCGACATCGGCACCACCGCATACCGACTGGCCCGGCAGCTGCACGGCCGCCGCATCACCGTGATCACCAGCAACCTGGTGGTCTACGAGGAACTCGCGGACGACGAGGACATCGAGCTGGTGCTCCTCGGCGGCATGGTCCGCCGCGAGTACCGCTCCCTGGTCGGCTTCCTCACCGAGGACAACCTGCGCCAGCTCCACGCGGACTGGCTCTTCCTCGGCACCAGTGGAGTGCGCCCCGGCGGGCAGGTGATGGACACGACGGTCGTCGAGGTGCCGGTGAAGCGCGCCATGATCGCGGCGGCCGACCGGGTCGTGCTGCTCGCGGACCGGGCCAAGTTCCCGGGTACGGGAATGGCGAAGGTCTGCGGACCCGAGGACCTGGACGTGGTGGTGACCAACGGTCCTGCGGACGCCGGGACCAGGTCCGCGCTGGAGGAGGCGGGCGTACGCGTGGTGCAGACATGAACCGTGTGCTGCGGACATGAACGTGGAAAGGGTTGTTGCGTGAAGCTGACGATTCTGGGTGGCGGCGGATTCCGGGTGCCACTCGTGTACGGGGCGCTCCTCGGGGACCGCGCCGAGGGCCGCGTCACCGACGTCGTGCTGCACGACCTGGACGCGGGCCGGCTCTCGGCCGTCGCCCGCGTGCTCGCCGAGCAGGCGGCCGGTGTCCCCGGCGCACCCGCCGTGACCGCCACCACCGACCTCGACGAGGCGCTGCGCGGCGCCGACTTCGTCTTCTCCGCGATCCGCGTCGGCGGACTCGAAGGACGCGCGGCCGACGAGCGGGTCGCCCTCGACCAGGGCGTCCTCGGCCAGGAGACCGTCGGCGCGGGCGGCATCGCGTACGGGCTGCGCACGGTGCCCGTCGCCGTCGACGTCGCCCGGCGCGTGGCCCGGCTCGCCCCCGATGCCTGGGTGATCAACTTCACCAACCCGGCAGGCCTCGTCACCGAGGCCATGTCCCGGCACCTCGGCAACCGCGTGATCGGCATCTGCGACTCACCGGTCGGCCTCGGCCGCCGTATCGCCCGCGTCCTCGGCGTCGCGAACCCGCGCGAGACATGGATCGACTACGTCGGCCTCAACCACCTCGGCTGGGTCCGCGGCCTGCGCGTCGCCGGACGCGACGAACTGCCGCGGCTCCTCGCCGACCCGGACCTCCTCGGCTCCTTCGAGGAGGGCAAACTCTTCGGCACCGAGTGGCTCCAGTCCCTGGGCGCGATCCCGAACGAGTACCTGCACTACTACTACTTCAACCGGGAAGCCGTCCGCGCCTACCAGGAGGCCGAGAAGACCCGCGGCGCCTTCCTGCGTGACCAGCAGGCCCGTTTCTACGAAGCGATGAAGCGCCCTGACGCCGAGGCCCTCAAGACCTGGGACAGCACCCGGGCCGAGCGCGAGGCCACATACATGTCGGAGAACCGGGACGCGGCGGGCGCCGGCGAGCGCGACGCCGACGACCTCTCCGGCGGCTACGAGAAGGTGGCTCTCGCCCTGATGCGGGCCATCGCCCGCGACGAGCGCACCACGCTGATCCTCAACGTCCGCAACCAGGGCACCCTCTCGGTGCTCGACACGGACGCCGTCATCGAGGTGCCCTGTCTCGTCGACGCCAACGGCGCGCACCCGGTCGCCGTCGACCCGCTCCCGGACCACGCGACCGGCCTGGTGTGCGCGGTGAAGGCGGTCGAGCGCGAGGTGCTCGCCGCCGCCGAGTCCGGCTCCCGTACGACCGCGGTGAAGGCCTTCGCGCTGCACCCGCTGGTCGACTCCGTGAACGTCGCCCGTCGTCTCGTCGAGGGCTACACCGCCGAGCACCCTGGCCTGGCATACCTGAAGTAGTAGACCCTCTGAAGCAGCGCCTGAAGCAGAGCCCTCCGAGGAGACCCGCACATGCATGACGAACGACGCAGGATCGAGGAGCGCGTCCAGCGCGTCCACGACCAGCGCATCAAGACCGCGATCTACGCCGCCTCCGTGCCCTTCGAGGTCGAGGCCTGGCAGGCGCCGGGGGAGCCCGTCCCCTTCGAGGAGGCCGCGTCGGCGTCGTACGCCCCCTTCGCGATGGACACCCCCTGGGGCCCGCCCTGGGGGACTACCTGGTTCCGGATGCGCGGGCAGGTGCCCGCCGAGTGGGCCGGCCGGCGCGTCGAGGCCGTCATCGACCTCGGGTTCATCGGCGACTGGCCCGGCAACCAGGCCGAGGCGCTCGTCCACCTCGCCGATGGCACCCCGCTCAAGGCCGTCAACCCGCTCAACCAGTACGTGCCCATCGGCAACCCGGCAGCGGGCGGCGAGGAGATCCACTACCTCGTCGAGGCCGCGTCCAACCCGGACATCCTCGCCGACAACTTCTCGCGCCCGACCGTCATGGGCGATGTGCTGACCGCCGGCGACAAGCCGATCTACACCTTCCAGCGCGCCGACCTCGCCGTCCTGGACGAGGACGTGTTCCATCTTGACCTGGACCTCCAGGTGCTGCGCGAACTGATGGTCCACCTCGAAGAGCACGACCCGCGCCGCCACGAGATCCTGCACACCCTGGACCGGGCCATGGACACCGTGGACCTGGACGACGTCTCCGGCAGCGCCGCCGCGGTCCGCGAGGTGCTCGCCCCCGCCCTGGCCAAGCCCGCGCACGCCAGCGCCCACACCGTCTCCGGCGTCGGCCACGCACACATCGACTCCGCCTGGCTGTGGCCCATCCGCGAGACCAAGCGCAAGACGTCCCGCACCTTCTCGAACGTCACGGCACTGGCCGACGAGTACGAGGACTTCATCTTCGCCTGCTCGCAGGCCCAGCAGTACGAGTGGGTGCGCGACAACTACCCGCAGGTGTGGGCCCGTATCCAGGAGTCCGTGAAGAAGGGCCAGTGGGCGCCGGTCGGCGGCATGTGGGTCGAGGCCGACGGCAACCTGCCCGGCGGTGAGGCCATCGCCCGCCAGCTCGTCCACGGCAAGAAGTTCTTCATGGAGCACTTCGGCGTCGAGACCAAGGGCGTGTGGCTGCCGGACTCCTTCGGCTACACCGCCGCCTATCCGCAGCTCGCCAAGCTCGCGGGCAACGACTGGTTCCTGACCCAGAAGATCTCCTGGAACCAGACGAACAAGTTCCCCCACCACACCTTCTGGTGGGAGGGCATCGACGGCACCCGCATCTTCACCCACTTCCCGCCGGTCGACACCTACAACGCCCGGTTCAGCGGCGAGGAGATGGACCGCGCCGTACGCAACTACCAGGAGAAGGGCGGCGGTACGCGCTCCCTGGCGCCCTTCGGCTGGGGCGACGGCGGCGGCGGCCCCACCCGCGAGATCATGGAGCGGGCACGGCGGCTGGCGGACCTGGAGGGCTCGCCGAAGGTCGTCGTGGAGCACCCCGACAAGTTCTTCGCGGACGCCCGCGAGGAGTACCCGGACGCCCCCGTCTGGGTCGGCGAACTCTACCTGGAGCTGCACCGCGCCACCTACACCTCCCAGGCCCGCACCAAGCAGGGCAACCGGCGCAGCGAACACCTGCTCCGCGAGGCCGAGTTGTGGGCGACCACGGCCGCCCTGAACGCGCCGGGCTACTCCTACCCGTACGAGAAGCTCGACCGGCTCTGGAAGACGGTCCTGCTGCACCAGTTCCACGACATCCTGCCGGGCTCCTCGATCGCCTGGGTGCACCGGGAGGCGGAGGCCGAGTACGCGCGGGTCGCTCAGGAGGTCCAGGCCCTCACCGCCGAGGCCGTGACCGCGCTCGGCGCGGGGGAGACGCGGGTGTTCAACACCAGCCCGTGCGACCGCGCCGAGGTCGTGCGCACCTCGGTCGGCGTCCCGATGTACACGGAGGTGCCCGCGAACGGCAGTGCGCCGCTCGGCGCGGGCGAACCCCCTCAGCCCGTGAAGGTCACCGGCCGCGTCCTCGACAACGGCCTCGTACGCGTCGAGGTGGCCGAGGACGGAACCCTGGCCTCCGTACGGGACCTGCGGGCCGACCGCGAAGTCCTCGCCGACCAGGGCAATCTGCTCCGGCTGCACACCGACCTCCCGAACTACTGGGACGCCTGGGACATCGACAAGCACTACAAGAACCGCTACACGGACCTGCTCGACGCCGAAGCCGTCACGGTCGTCGAGGAGGACCCGCTCCTCGGTGCGATCCGCGTCGAGCGCGCCTTCGGCAAGGGCTCACGCATCACGCAGACCATCACCGTCCGCGCGGGCAGCCCCCGTATCGACTTCGAGACGGAGATCGACTGGCACGAGACGGAGAAGATCCTCAAGGCCGCCTTCCCGGTGGACATCCGGGCCGCGCACTCCTCCGCCGAGATCCAGTTCGGCCACATCCAGCGCCCCACGCACACCAACACCAGCTGGGAGTCGGCCCGTTTCGAGGTCTGCAACCACCGCTGGGTGCACATCGGCGAGCCCGGCTACGGCGTCGCGGTCATCAACGACTCCACCTACGGCCACGACGTCTCCCGCACGGTCCGCGACGACGGCGGTACGACCACCACGGTCCGCCTCAGCCTGGTCCGCGCCCCGCGCATCCCCGACCCGGAGGCCGACCAGGGCAAGCACCGCTTCACCTACGCGCTGCTGCCCGGCGCGACGATCGAGGACACGGTCGCGGAGGGCTACGCGCTCAACCTGCCGCTGCGGGTGGCCGATTCGGCCGGAGCATCCGAGCCGGTCGTGAGCGTCGAGGGCGAGGGCGTGACCGTCGAGGCGGTCAAGCTCGCCGACGACGAGTCCGGCGACATCGTCGTACGCCTCTACGAGTCCCGTGGCGGACGCGCCCAGGGCACCCTGCGCACCGGCTTCCCCCTGGCCGGCGCCCAGGTCACCGACCTCCTGGAGCGGCCCCTCGCCGAGGCGGACGTGGACGGCGGCGGGGTCGCGGTGTCGCTGCGCCCCTTCGAGGTGCAGACGCTGCGGCTGTCACGGCGGAATGACTGACCCCGTTTTCCATGAAGAATTAAGAAAGGGGTAAAAGGCCTGGTCACGGCTGGTTTTCGGCCCGCCGTGACCACGGCCTGTTGCCTGTACGACACCTGAAGTTCGCCCGGTACCCCTGGGATGGCGCGGCAAGGCGAAGGTAAGAGAAAAAAGAGGGGTGTCACCGTGCGGGACCCACGTATCTCGGCGATCCGCAAAGGGCTGAAGCGCCGCGGCAGACTGATGGCCCAGGCGGTGAGCCCGCCCCGCCGGAGCCTCGACGCCATGCCGACACAGCGGACCCCGAAGGATGCGTACGCCGCCCCGCGCGCCCCGCGCCTGGTCGACTCCCCGGTCTTCGTCCTGTCCTCGGTGCGCTCCGGCTCGACCCTGCTGCGCGTCCTGCTGAACAGCCACTCCCGGATCCGCGCCCCGCACGAGATGCATCTGCGCACCCTCCACGTCCACCTGGCCCGTGACTTCACGGCCGACGCCATGAAGGCGCTGGAGCTGGACAAGGACGAGCTGGAACACGTCCTGTGGGACCGCGTGCTCCATCTGGAGCTCACCCGCAGCGGCAAGGAGATCATCGTCGACAAGACGCCGCCGAACACCCTCATCTGGCCTCGGCTGCAACGATGTTGGCCCGACGCCCGCTACATCGTCCTGCTCCGCCACCCGGGCGCGGTCGTCACCTCCCTCACCAACCGTCGCGCCGACCCGGACCACGAACAGATCCGCCGCGAGGTCCTCGACTACAGCGAGAAGCTCGACGAGGCCCGCCAGAAGCTCACCGGCGCCCACGTGATCACGTACGAGGAGCTCACCGCCGACCCCGAGACGGTCACCCGGGGCCTGTGCGACTACCTCAAGGTCCCCTGGGAGCCGGGGATGCTCGAGTACGGCAAGAAGGACCACGGCACCTTCCGCCCCCAGCTCGGCGACTGGAGCGAGACCATCAAGTCGGGCCGCATCCAGTCGGCCCGCCCGGCCGACCCGGGGGCCGAACTGCCGCCGCGGCTGGCCGAGTTGGCGCGCGAGTGGGGGTACCCGGTCGACTGACCGGGCACCCAGGCGCTCCGGGCGAGAGGGCTCAGGCAGGGGTGGGAGTGGCGGCCGGCTCCTCCCCCACTCTCGGCTTCGCTCGAGCGGGGGGACCCCCATCCGGGGCGGGGACGGCCGGCAGGGTGGGCTGGACGTCGTCCAGGCGCGGCTGCGGCAACGACACCGCACCCACCGGGCGCGGACCCGCGACCACCGCGTAGTCCCGGCCGAGGAACGGTGGTACCAGCTCGCCCGGGTCCTCGCCGAGCGCCAACCGCACTGCCGCCCAAGGGGCGTTGAGGCCGCACTGGGAGAGCTGGTGCAGACCGCCGGCCGGGCGCGTGTTGACGTCCATGAGCACCGGCTCGTCTCCGTACATACGGAACTGCACGTTCGTGAGGTAGTGCAGCGAGAAGGCCCGGGCGATGAGCCGCGCCGGCTCGATGAAGGACGGCTGCAGCGTGAAGCCGCGCCGACGGCCGTTCTTGGTCCGGCCCACCGCCATCCGCACCCGCCCGTCCGGCCCCGTCAGACAGTCGACGGACACCTCCGGCTCCTCCAGACGCGGCATCACCAGCCAGTCGACGGGGCCGTCGGCCTGCCGCAGCGCGTCGACGACGAGGTTCAGCGGCACATACGGGCTCGGGAAGCCGCTCAGGTGCATGAGTGAGAAGGGGGCGCGCGTGATGATGCGGAAGCCGACTCCGCCCGCACCCGCGGCCGGCTTGAAGCACGCCTTGTGGCCGTCCGCCTCCAAGGCGTCGACCGCCGCGACGAGTTCGTCCTCCGTACGCACCCGCCACCACGGCGGCACCGGCACCCCGAGCGCCTGCACCGCCTCGTACGCCGTCACCTTGTCATGGAAGGTCGTCACGGCCTCGGCGGGCGGCGCCAGCAGTGCCGTACCGGCCGCGGCGAACTCCTCGCGGTGCGCGGCGACCGCCGCCTGGTGCAGCACCGGCACGAACACGTCGATCGAGTGCCGGGCGCACTGATCGAGGGCGTACTCGACGTACGCGGCCGGGGACAGCCCCTTCGGTTCCAGCTCCGCGGTGTCGGCGGCGGCCAGGATGGGGGAGTCGGGGTCACCGTGCGTCGCATGGATCTCGACCGGACGGCCGCTGGGATTCTCCCGCAGCTGATCCATGAAGAACACGTTCTCCGCGTACGTGCGGTTGAGCCAGACGCGTACGCGAGAGACCATGCAGGCCACCTTTCAAGGTTCGCGGGCACGGCGAAGCAGGCCGTGCCCGGCCAAGGAGTTTGGAGGTACACAAAACCGCCGTTCGGAAACGGTGAGCGCGCGGTTGTGTAGGGCCGATCATAGGGGTTCCGAGGCATGATCGCTGCTACGTCCGTGTTACGGATTCTGCCTCGCCGGGTACGCTGCGCCGCATTCTGCCGATGGAGGTCGGATCCAGTGATCGAGGAGTTGCTCCCGGACTCGGTCGTGGCCGTGGAAGCACACGGTGACGAGCCGGCCGAGAGTGCGACGCTGTATCCCGAGGAGCAGGCGCTGATCGCTCGGGCCGTGGAGAAGCGACGCCGTGAGTTCACCGTCGTACGCACCTGTGCCCGGCGTGCGATGGACAAGCTCGGCGTTCCCCCACAGGCCGTCCTGACCGGTGAGCGCGGGGCACCGCAGTGGCCCGCCGGACTCATCGGCAGCATGACGCACTGCGAGGGCTACGCCGCCGCGGCGCTGGCCCGCGCCACCGACCTGGCCTCCCTCGGCATCGACGCGGAGCCCCATCTGCCGCTTCCCGACGGCGTGTTGGAAGCCGTGGTGCTGCCCGCCGAGGACGGCAGGCTGCGTGCGCTCTCCGTCGAGCAGCCCGCCGTCCACTGGGACCGACTCCTCTTCAGCGCCAAGGAGTCGGTCTACAAGGCGTGGTTTCCCCTCACCGGGAAGTGGCTGGACTTCATGGAGGCGGACATCGAGGTCGGCCTGGCGCCCGGGCACACCACCTCGGGTGTCTTCCGCGCCCGGCTCCTGGTGCCAGGGCCGGTGGTGGACGGCCGCCGCGTCGACCACTTCGACGGACGCTGGACGGTGGGCCGGGCTCTCGTGGCGACCGCGGTGACCGTGGCGTACGGCGGTGGTTAATCCGGTGTCCCGTTCTCGTGCGGCCGGGGATCGTCACGGCGGAGGGCACCAGGCGTGCAGCAGGCGGAAGAACGCCTCCTCGTTGCCCGCGAGGCCCGCCGCCTCCAGCGCGCGCTCGGCCTCCGCGAGGGTGGCGGGCGGTACGACGACGGGCCGGGGCGCCGTGCCGGGCGGGTCGTCCAGCGCGGCTCGTACCGTGTGCAACAGGCGCAGATATGCCTGCACGGCGGTGCGTTCGTGATCGGTCAGTACGGCGGTCGGCATCGGACGACTCTCCCGGTTCGGCTCGGCTCCTGCGTTCACGCGCCGTCGCACAGCGGTGGCGCTGGGTCCAGCTTGCCGTCCACCACTGACAATCGGGTCCGCGGCCGCGCACACCTGAACGGTGCGCGGCCGCAGACCACGGCGCGAACCCCGGCAGACCGGCACGTGGAGGAAGGAGCGGGACCGCGACAGGAGCACCGGGGGACCGGAAGCCGGAGGAGGCCAGGCCTGGCAGTGAGCTTCCAGGTCTGGAATATTTGCCGGGCAGGGTCCGGCATGTGAGGAGTAGTCAGCAGATGCGTCGCCTTGTCACGCGGCTGGTCGGAGAATTCCAGGCCGAGAAGGAGACGGGACGTATCGGTGCGTCACTGGGCAGCCGCCGGCCGCAGGTCTGAGCATGGACGCCTCCGCCTACTACTACATACCCGCGTTCGTCTGCTGGGCCGGACTGGGACTGAAGCTGCCCGGCCTGCTGAACGCGTGGCGCGACCCCTTGGTCCGGGCCGTCTGCTGGGTGATCTTTCTGGGCGGCGCCGGCTTCTTCCTCGCCGCTCCCCGCACCGTCGCCGGGATCAACGAAGCGACCGGCATCGCGAACTTCTCCGGCCCGCTGGTGTACGCGATGGTGAGTGCCTACAGCGCCAGCTGCCTGCTGCTGATCATCCACTGGCGTGGCGGGCCCGAGGCGTACGTGCGCCGCCTCACCCGGCGCTGGAAGGCCGGCTATGCCGTCCTGGTCGCCGTACTGATCACCCTGTTCGTCCTGGGTGACGCGCCCATCGAGCGGCGCACCGATTTCGACACGTACTACGCCACGACACCGTGGATCGGGCCGATGATCGTGCTGTACCTGCTCGGCCATATGACGGCCGCCGTCGTGACCACCGTTCTGTGCGGGCGCTGGGCGCGGGAGGTGCACGGATGGCTGCGGGCCGGACTGTGGCTGCTGGTCCTCGGCTGGCTGCTCAACCTGTCCTTCAGCGGTCTCAAGCTCACCGCGGTGATCGCGCGGTGGACGGGCCGGGACTGGGACATGCTGAGCACGCTTCTGGCGCCCCGCCTCGTGGGCCTGGCGGCGGCCGTCGCCACCGCCGGCTTCACCGTGCCGCTCCTCGGCCCGTGGGGGAGTGCCGTCTGGCGTGCCGTGACGACATGGCGGCGGCTCGGCCCGCTGTGGCGGGAACTCGGCGACACCCACCCTGGCAGTCCGCTCGCCGCCTCGATTCCCTGGTACTCCTCGCCGTTCATCCGCCTCACCCGACGCGAGGCCGGGATCGAGGACGGGCTGCGACTGATCCGTCCCTACTTCGATGACCACGTCCGCTCACGCGCCCGGACAGCGGCCCGTGCCGCGGGCCACAGCGCCGACAGCGCCGCCCGCATCGGCCACGCGGCGATGGTCGCCGCGGCTGTGCGCGCCTGCCGACGTGCCGGACCGGTCACACCGGCGGCCCTCTTGGAGAACGGCGAGAACACCGAGAACGCCGCGCACACCGAGTACGCCGAAGCCACCGAACTCCCCGCCACGCGCTCGTCCTTGATCGGTATCGCACACGCCTTGCGTACGTCCCCCATCGTGGCGGAAGCCCGTCGGCAGTCCGCCCGGCAAGCGGTCGTCAGCCATGACTGATGCGGCGGCGCAGCGCCTCGTATCGGAGCAACAGTTATCGGGAGCAACAGAAGGAGTGTCCGACTTGTCTGACAGAACTGCCCCTCGTCGCACCGCGGTGGTGGTCGGAGGGGGGATGACGGGCATGCTCGCCGCCGCCGTACTCGCCGACCATGCCGACGTCACCATCGTCGAACGGGACCTGCTGCCGGACGACCCCCAGCCACGCAAGGGACTGCCGCAGGCCCGTCACGCTCACCTGTTCTGGTCCGGCGGCGTCAAGGCCCTCGAGGAGATCCTGCCGGGCATCACCGGCCGACTCGTCGACCGCGGCGTCCGGAGAGCCCGCGTCATGACCGACCTGGTGTCCAGGGCTCCGTCGGGCCACTGGTTCCGGCGGTTCACCCAGGCCCGGCACAGCTTCCTCGTGGGCAGCCGTGATCTGCTCGACGCCGTGATCCGCGCCGACGTGCTGCCGGACCGGCGGATCACCCTGCTGCAACAGACCGAACTGCTGGGCCTGGAAGGCAGCGCGGACCGCGTGACAGGAGTGCGCATACGCGAGGCGGACTCGGAGCGCACCCTCCCCGCCGACCTGGTCATCGATGCGAGCGGGCGCGCCAGCCGCGCTGCCCACTGGCTGGGGGACCTGGGGCTGCCGCCCGTCCACGAGCGCACCGTCGACGCCGGAATCGGCTACGCCAGCCGGATCTACCGCCCACCGGCCGGCGCCGTCGACTTCCCGATCTTCAACGTCCAGGCCGAGCCCCAGGCCAACCCGGCGCGGGGCGGCGTCATCCTCCCGATCGAAGGCGGCCGGTGGCTGGTGACCCTGTCCGGCAGCCGCGGCGGGCAACCCACCAGCAACAACGACGAGTTCGTGCCCTTCGCCATGAAGCTGGCCCACCCCCTCATCGGCGAACTCCTCACCAGGGCCGAACCCGAAACCGACGTCATCACCACCCGCAGCACCGCCAACAAGCGCCGCTACTACGAGAAGGCCGCCCGCTGGCCCGAAGGCTTCGCCGTCCTCGGCGACGCCGTCGCCGGCTACAACCCCATCTATGGGCACGGACTGAGCGCCGCCTCCCAGAGCGTCCTCGCTCTGCGCGGTGTGCTGCGCGAGCAGGAACTCACCGCACCCGGCACGGCACGGCGCATCCAGAAGGCCGCGGCCCGGCCCGTCGACAACGCCTGGAGCCTGGCCGTGGGCCAGGACGTGTTCCGGCCGGGCGCCAGCGAGCAGCCGCCCACCCGGCTGGAGAAGACGCTTGCCGCGTTCGTCGACAAGGCCGCCGACGCCGGCTCACGCAATCCCCACGCCCTGCGGATCCTGCTGGACGTGATGAGCATGGAGAGGGACCCGACGCGGCTGCTCATGCCCGACATGCTCGCCC
The DNA here is from genome assembly GCF_054783935.1 of Streptomyces pseudoechinosporeus. Classification (NCBI taxonomy): domain Bacteria; kingdom Bacillati; phylum Actinomycetota; class Actinomycetes; order Kitasatosporales; family Streptomycetaceae; genus Streptomyces; species Streptomyces pseudoechinosporeus. The sequence continues at coordinate 25,114 of NZ_BAAGPS010000072.1, read as the reverse complement.
TGGTCTATCTCGGCCGGAAGAAGCCCCGGTTGAGCGGACCTCCGCTGACCGCGAAGGAGGCCGCCGTGACGACGGGGGACTGACGCAGGGCGAGGGACATCCGTACCAGGTCGCGGGGCCCTTCGGTGGACGCGGGCGGTGCCGCGTCCGCCGGCGCCGAGCTGATGACCCTGCCCTCCGGGTCGGCGGCCCTGGCCCGCATCGCCGCCGTCACCATCGCCGCGTCGGCCTCCGCCTGCGCCTGGACGGGATCGGAGCCCGCGGCCACGGCCGCTTCGTAGGCGCCCGCACGGATCTCGGCGTCGAAGTACGGGTACAGCGCGAGCATGCCGTCGTGGATGTCGGACTCCCGCTGGGTCACCTGGAGTTCGGCGGGCGACCACCACGAGATGCGTACGGCACGGTCCTTGGGCGGCGCGAGGGGCCTCAACTCCCGCCACAGCGGCCCGAGCCGGCGATAGGTGGACCAGGTGCTCCAGATGTCCCCGATACGCTGGCCGGCCGGCGGAAGACAGAAGCCGAGCGCGGTGAGCTGCATCCCGACGGAGGCCATCGCGGGCGCCACATAGGTGCTCAGGTCGTCCAGGTCCTGGCCGTTCCACCGGGCGACCACCGCGATGAACTTGGTGACGGAGTAGGGGATGTTGCACGAGAAGCCGAGCGCGATGATCAGCAGCCCGGCCCGCAGCCAGCCGCGTACCTGAAGCGCCCAGCGCCAGCACATGACGTCCATCGCGACGCCCCCGACGGTGAGCGACACGAGGTAGAGCACGATCATCTCGCGGAGGAACGGCGTGTTGGCGTAGTACGTGTCGAGGTCCCGCAGCCGTTCCTCCGGAGCGTCCCCGAGGACGAAGAGCACGACCAGCGCCACGATCACCACGCCGTACCCGGCGATCCAGCGGCGGGAGGCCCGTCGGGTCGCCTCCGGCGGACCGCCGCGCCAGTTGATGATCACTACCAGACAGGCGGCGCTGAGGGCGCTCAGCAGGCCGTAGACGAGCGGCGCCGAGACGTTCGCGATGCCGGTGAGGCGGTTGACATCGGCGATCGTCGGCGGGGCGGCGAAGAAGAACACCAGGCCCGACAGGGCGATCAGCGTGCACACGGAACGCTGCAGCGGATCGTGCCAGGAGCGCAGTAACGCGGGCGTCTTGATGGCGAGCGCGATCGCCATCGCGAGAGCCGGTATGTAGTAGCCGGAGTCATCCATGGCGCGGCGGTTCAGCCCCGCGGCCCGCGGTAGCCGAGGGACGCCCCGATCCGGCCCGCGACCCCGTCCCGTGACACGGGCCCGCGCTGTGCCGAACCGGCAAGCCACGCACGGCACTTGCTGGCCAGCAGCAGCCCGAAGCCCTCCGCGTCCCGCTCGTCCGCGAGGTCGAACCGGGTCCTGGCGGCCACCTTCAGGACGGTCGCCTGCAGATCGGCGTCGTCGGACAGCAGCCGGGCGGCGACGGCCGCGCCCTCCACGTGGTGGGCGCAGTGCCCGGCCTTCATGTGCCACAGCTCATGGCCGAGGATGACCAACTGGTGGTCGGGCGCGGTGCGTTCCTCGATGACCACGAGGTCCTGGTCCGCCATGTCGAGCCAGAGCCCACTGGCGGTGCCGGGCGGGAAGGCGGCCATACGGAACTGCACCGGACGGCCGCGGCGTCTGCTCATGGCTCCGCACAGCGCGGCGTACAGGTCGGCGGGCTCCGCCGGTGCCGGGAGCGAGAGCTCGCCGATCAACTCGCCGCACAGGCGGCGCATGTCCCTTCCGATGCCCACTGTTCTCCCCCGGCTCACGACTCGGGCCGCTTGACGCTCTCCAGAAGCATGTCCAGCCATTCCGCGACCTTGTCCCGGTGCTGGTCCGTCGGCAGCTGTGCGGCGCGCCAGGCGATGCCACGCACTCCGTGGTCCTGGAGCAGCTGCTCGAAGGGGTCGTCCGGGCTCGCGGCCGCCGCCGCGGCTCTCTCGCGGTCGGCGAGCTGCTGGAGCAGCTCCTGCTCGCAGCGCTGGAGGGCGCCGGCCAGCGCCTCGGGGTCCTCGGCTGTCAGGAACCCGGCGTGCACTCTGAAGAAGCGCTGAATGGCGTCGCAGTGCTCCATGGTGGGGCGCCGGTCCCCGTTGATCAGAGCGCCCGCCTGCTGACGCGACATACCCGCGCCGTCGGCGATCTCCTGCTGGGTGTACCGGCGGCCGTTCGGCTTCAGACGCGTACGGCGCAGCAGGTCGAGGCGTTGCAGGAAGCGGGTCTGCAGATCCGGCTCACCGGCGGGCCTGCCGCTCAGCAGCGCCTGGACCACGACCTCCGGCACACCGGACGCGACGGACAGCCGCCGGACGTCGAACACCTGGCGGTGCGGCACACCGAGCCGGTCGGCGAGGGCGGCGACCCGCGCCACGACGGCCGGCAGCAGACCCGTCGCCGTGGCGCCCGGAACCTCGAAGCCATCCGTCACCGACAGATCTCCCACGTTTCTCGACCGGCCGTGAACTGTGCAGCACACGGTGAACTGCCCGGAGATTAGCCCCTGGTTCGAACTCGCATCCAGCGCTCGCCACAACTGTGGCGCGATTCGTTCGTCAACGGGCGGCAAATGCCACGATAGTTGACGCCACCGATCCGGGGATAGCAGGATCGCGACGCCGCGTGTAAGGCCGCAGAGGCAAGAGGGGTGACCTCCCGATGGAGTACCAGGCAGGAGGGCAGCGGTCGCGGCCGCGACCCGCCCCCGAGAGTCTGAGGGCCCAGGCCTATTTGCAGGATTACGCCGCATTACTGGAGGCCGTCCCCTTCCCCTCCGTCGTCTTCGACCACCGCTGGGACGTAGTCCTCACCAACGACGCGTTCGAGACACTTTTCCGCGGTGTCGGCCCGCATCCCACGGCCATGCCGGGGGACAATTTCCTCCGGTTCGTCCTGTTCCATCCGGACGCGGGCACGGTCCTCGCTGAGCATGAGTCGAGCTGGTGCCTGCCGATGCTGGCCCACTTCGCCGCGGCGATGGAGCGGCACGGGCAGGACCCGGTGCTGCGGTCCATCCTCCGGGACATCGCGCACGACCCGATCATGGACGCCGCGTACCGGCACGGACTGCCGCACTGGATCCGCTCGGTCGGCCCCGACGTCCTCGAACACGACGGCGCGGTACGGCCGTTGTGGCACCCGGACCCCCGGTGGGGCCGTACCGACTGCCGGATCGTCGGCGAGACCCCCAAGACCCTCAAGGACATGGGCTATACGCGCATGACGCTGGTCCTGCGGGACGCTCGCCGCTCGGCGGGACCGGTACGAACTGCTGCGCGCGTGCGGCGGGCGACGAGTCACCTCAGCGTGGTGCCGGCGGCCGAGGCGTAAGCGTTCCGCTGGGGGGCAGTTCGGACCTGCGGGCCCGTCGTGGCTGGTCGCGCCCACGCGGCAGAGCCGCAAATCGATACAGCCCCGCGCCCCTGAGGGCCTGCGGCCCTCTCAGGGCGCGGTATCGCAACCGGACTTCACCAAGGCCGCTCAGATATCAGCGAGTTGGAGGCGTGTCCGCCTTCACGTCCTTCGTGTCCTCCAGGTCCGCCGCCCTGCCGCGCTTCGCCGCCTGGATCTGCTCGTACACATGCGTCCGCAGCTCGGCGAAGCGCGGGGCCACCCGGGTGTGCAACTGGTCGCGCTCGGCGGGCAGATCGACCTTCAGCTGCTCCTGGACGACGGTCGGGGAGGCGGAGAGGATCAGCACCCGCTCGCCGAGATACACCGCCTCGTCGATGTCGTGCGTCACGAAGAGGATCGTGATGCCCCGCTGCTGCCAGAGCCCGCGCACCAGATCCTCCAGATCGGCGCGCGTCTGGGCGTCCACCGCCGCGAACGGCTCGTCCATGAGCAGCACATCCGGCTCGTACGCCAGCGCGCGGGCGATCGCCACCCGTTGCTGCATACCGCCCGACAGCTGCCACGGGTACGCGCCCGCGGCGTCGGAGAGGCCGACCGACTCCAGGGCGTCGGCGACCAGCTCACGCCGCCTGGAAGTGGTCAACTTCTTCTGTTTCAGCGGGAGTTCGACGTTGTCCCGGACCCGCATCCAGGGGAAGAGACTGCGCCCGTACTCCTGGAAGACGAACGCCATCCCGGGCGGCGGCCCGCTCACCGGGCGCCCGTCCAGCAGGACTTCGCCCGAGGTGGGCGTCAGCAGTCCGCCCATGCACTTCAGCAGCGTCGTCTTGCCGCAGCCCGACGGCCCGACGAGACAGACGAGTTCGCCCGCGTCGACGGTGAACGTGAGGTCGCGCACCGCTTCCACGCGGCGTCCGGAACCCTCGTAGACCTTCTTCAGGCCTCGTACGTCCAGCATGGACTGCCCTTTCGCAAGCGTCACGACGACCGCCGGGAGGTGTCGCGCAGACCGTGGTACCAGCCGAGCGCCCGCCGCTCGACCAGTCGGAAGAGTACGGAGAGGACGAAGCCGAGGAGGCCGAGCAGCAGGATGCCGGTCCACATGTCGGGGATGGCGAAGCCGCGCTGGAACTGGACGATGGTGAAGCCGAGCCCGTTGCTGGCGGCGAACATCTCGCTGATGACCATCAGGATGATGCCGATGGACAGCGCCTGCCGCAGGCCCGCGAAGATCTGCGGGCTCGCCGAGCGCAGGACCACGTGACGCAGGCGTGCCGTGCCGGTGATGCCGTACGAGCGGGCCGTCTCCGTCATCACCGAGTCCACCGCCCGCACGCCCTCGACCGTGTTGAGCAGGATCGGCCACACACAGCCGCTCGCGATCACCGCGATCTTCATCGTGTCGCCGATGCCCGCGAACAGCATGATGACCGGCACGAGCACGGGCGGCGGCACCGCGCGCAGGAACTCCAGGACCGGTTCGCACACGGCCCGCACTCGGCGGTACGAGCCGATGACCACGCCCACCGCTACACCCACGACGGCCGCCGACGCGTAACCGGCCAGCAGCCGCAGCACGCTCGGCACGACGTCGGCGCGCAGCCGCTCGCCCGTCCACACGTCCGGGAACGTGGTGAGGATCGTGCGCAGCGGCGGCCAGTACACGTCCGTGCTGCCGTCGGACGCGAACCACCAGGCGATCACCAGCAGCAGGGGCAGCGCGAGGACGAAAAACAGCCGCAGGCCCAGGTCTTTCACACCGCCACCTCCCCGCGCACCGACTGGTGCCAGGCCAGCGCCCGGCGCTCCACGGTTCGCGCGCCCACGTTGATCAGCAGCCCCAGCACACCGGTGACCACCACCAGCGCGTACATCTCCGGCACGGCCTGCGAGGTCTGGGCGACCGCGATGCGCTGGCCCAACCCCGGTGCGCCGATGACGAGTTCGGCGGTCACGGCCAGGATGAGGGCGACCGCGGCGGCCAGCCGGACGCCCGTCATGACGTACGGCAGGGCCGTCGGCCACAGGACGTGGCGGACCCGGGCCCAGGTGCCGAGGCCGTAGGAACGGGCCGTCTCCATGGCGACCGGGTCGACGTCCTGGACGCCGTACATCGTCTGGATCAGCATCTGCCAGAACGAGGCGTAGACGACCAGCAGGAGCACAGACTGCAACTCCGTGCCGTAGAGCAGCACCGCGAGCGGAATCAGCGCGACCGAAGGGATCGGGCGCAGGAACTCGATCGTGGACGCGGTCGCCTCGCGCAGGAACGGCACAACCGAGATCACGACTCCGGCGAGGATCCCGGCCGTCACTGCGATCGCAAGGCCCAGCCCCCAGCCGGTGAGCGTGTCCCCGAGCGCGGTCCAGAACGCCTGGTCACCGAGCTCGGTGACCAGCGCGTCGGCGATGCGGGTGACCGGCGGGAAGTAGTCCTCGGAGACGATGCCGAACCGCGAGACCGCCTCGCACAGTACGAGGAAGCCCGCGAGTCCGGCCGCGCCCAGCAGAGCGTTCGTGGCTTTCACGGCAGCAGCGCGTCCAGGTCCGGGGACTCCTTCAACTGACCGTCCTGCTTCGCCAGTTCGGCCAGCCGCTCGATGGAGGCACGGTTCGGCTCGGCCGGGAAGTGCGGCAGGGTCAGCTTCTCCAGCAGGGTCTCGGGGATCTTCGTGTACGTGGCGACGATCTCGCGGACCTCGTCCGGGTGGCTGTCGGCGTACTCCAGGGACTCGGCGGTCGCCTCCTGGAACTTCTTCACCAGCTCCGGGTTCTGCTTGGCGTACTGCTGGGAGGTGAAGTACATGGCCACGGTGAGGTTCGGATCCACGTCGTAGAAGCTCGACGCGATGGACGTCCCGCCGGCGGCCTTGACGGTGGAGAGCGCGGGCTCCGGCGTACAGGCTCCGTCGACCTGCCCGTTCTCGAGCGCGGCGGGCATCTGGTCGAAGGGCATCTCGACGAACTGGAGCTTGGAGGGGTCGCCGCCGTCCTTGCGGACCGACTCCTTGATCGAGGTGTCACAGATGTTGTTGAGCGAGTTGACCGCGACCTTCTTGCCCTCCAGTTGCTTGGGGGACTTGACCGGGCTGTCCTTCTTCACCGTGGTGCCCATGAAGTCGGCACCTTCCTCGGCGGTGGAGGCGACGCCGTTCGCCACGACCTTGACGGGCACCTTCTTGGACTGGGCGACCAGCAGGGACGTCGTGTTGCTGAAACCGAACTGGAACTGGCCGGAGACGACACCGGGCACGATCGCGGCCCCGCCCTGGGCGGGCGTCAGCTCCAGTTTGAGACCGCGCTCGGAGAAGAAGCCCTTCTTCTGGCCCAGATACAGGGGGGCGACGTCCAGGATGGGAATGATGCCGACCTTGACCGTGGTGGTGCCGTCGGCGGAGGTGTCCCCGCCCGACCCCGTGGAGTTGGACGAACCACAGGCCGACGCGGCGACGAACACCGCTGAGACCGTCAGGCCGATGAGCAGGCGACGCATGACTCCCCCTAATGGGACAGTGCTTGGAAGAAGGGCTGTGCGCAGACCGCACAGTAGTGCTCATCGGGAACGTAGAACGCCGCCACAAGAATGGTCAATGCCCATGACGTGCACGTCGTTGACAGTTGTCGAAGTGTGCTCCTAGCGTGCGCAGAGCGCACCCTCGTGCGTACAGAACGCACCGCCGTGCGTCCTATGGAGGCGATAATGCCTGCTGCAGCCCGCGAGCCGCACTTCGTGCAGTCCTTCGAGCGTGGCCTCGCGGTCATCCGCGCCTTCGACGCCGACCATCCAGAACTGACACTGAGCGACGTGGCACGCGCCTGCGAACTGACCCGCGCCGCCGCCCGCCGCTTCCTGCTCACCCTCGTCGACCTGGGATACGTCCACACGGACGGGCGGATGTTCCGGCTCACCCCGCGCGTGCTGGAACTCGGCTACTCGTACCTGTCCAGTTTCACCCTGCCGGAGATCGCCGAGCCCCATCTGGAGCAGCTCGTCGCGCAGATACGGGAGTCGTCGTCCCTGTGCGTCCTCGACGGCGACGAGATCGTCTACGTGGCGCGCGTACCCACGCGCCGCATCATGACCGCGACGATCACCGTCGGCACCCGCTTCCCGGCGCATGTGACCTCCGTGGGCCGGGTGATCCTCGCGCATCTGCCGGACGAGGAGATCGACGCCCGGCTCGCCCGCGCCGACCTGCGGCCCTTCACCGCCCGCACGCTCGTCTCGGCCGGGCCGCTGCGCGCCGAACTGCGTCGCGTACGCCGTCAGGGGTACGCGATCGTCGACCAGGAACTGGAGGAGGGGCTGCGCTCGGTCGCCGTCCCGGTGCGTGACCGGGACGGCGAGGTCGTGGCGGCGGTCAACGTTCCCGTGCACGCCGCCCGCAACTCGGTCGAGTCCGTACGCCGTGACCTGCTGCCCCATCTGCTGGCCACGGTCGCCCGGATCGAGGCCGACCTGCGGGTCACCGGTCTCACAGGTCCAGCACGAGACGCTTCCCGCGGCACCGGGACACACAGATGAGCATGGTCTCCCCGGCCTCCCGCTCCTCGTCGGTGAGGACGGAGTCACGGTGGTCGGGGGTGCCCTCGAGGACATCGGTCTCGCACGTTCCGCAGGTGCCCTCGGTGCAGGAGTAGAGCACCTCGACGCCGGCGGCTCGTACGGTGTCGAGCACGGAGACGTCCGCGGGGACGGTCAGGGTGTGGCCCGAGCGCTCGAGCACGACCTCGAACTCGGTGTTCTCGCCCGTCTCCTGGGCCTTCGGCTCGAAGCGCTCGACGTGCAGCGCCCCCTTCGGCCACACCGCGCACCGCGCCTCGACCGCGTCCAGTAGCGGGCCGGGGCCACAGCAGTAGACAAGCGTGTCCGGGGCCGGCTCGGCGAGCGCCGCGTCGAGGTCCAGCAGCCCCGTCTCGTCCTGCGGAGCGATCCGTACCTTGTCCCCGTACCGCGCCAACTCCTCGGTGAACGCCATGGAGTCGCGGGTGCGCCCGCCGTACAGCAGCGTCCACTCGGCCCCCGCTGCCTCGGCCGCGGCCAGCATCGGCAGGATCGGGGTGATGCCGATGCCGCCCGCGACGAAGCGGTAGCGGGGGGCGGCTGCCAGGGCGAAGTGGTTGCGCGGGCCGCGCACACGGGCCTTGTCGCCCGCCGCCAACTGCCCGTGCACATAAGCGGATCCGCCGCGCCCGTCGGGCTCCCGGAGCACCGCGATCCGCCATACGTGCCGGTCGGCCGGGTCGCCGCACAGCGAGTACTGCCGCTCCAGGTCCGGGCCGAGCAGCACATCGATGTGCGCGCCCGGCTCCCAGGCGGGGAGTTCCTCGCCCAGCGGATGGCGCAGGGTCAGGGCGAGTACGCCGTCGGCCGCCACATCCCGGCGGTCGACGACGAGTTCGGCTTCGTACACGGTCATGAGCTGTTTCCTTGCGGCTCGTGGCCTTGCGGGTGGGCGAGCATCCACTCCCACATCTCGATGGGGTCCTGGGCGGTGTGCTCGCGGCCGCAGTGACAGGTGCCGTGCAGGATGTCGGTGCCCGGCAGCCAGTCGATGCGGTAGATCTCGCCGGTGGGACTGCTCACTGAACCTTCTCCATGGGCTTGGCGCCCTCCTCGACCAGACGGGCGAGGATACGGCGGGCGGCCAGACCGCCGGTGTCGATGTTGATGCTCAGCTCCTGGTACCCCGTACGCTCCGAGCCCAACGTCTTCTGCAGCAGATTGAGCGCGGTCACGTCCTGCATGACGACCGTGTGGTTGTTGCCCCGCAGGAACTCGGTGACCTCCTCGTCGTCCGTCGCCCAGTCGCGCGAGACGGCCCAGAAGTCGTACACCTTGCCGTCGTCGGACGGCGTGATGGCGTACGTGATCTCGGTGTGGAAGCCGTTCGGGTCGCTGCCGTCCGCCTCCGGCAGCACGCCGACCGGCGCGATCCGGCTGTGCAGCAGATAGAGGCACGGCGTGTGGTACTCGATGTCCTGCCAGCGGGTGATACGGCCCTCGATGCCGGTCGACTTGGCGTAGAACGGCGGGCATTCGGCGTCGTCCATGTGCCGGCTCACGCGCACGATGCCCGCACCTTCGTCGACCTCGGTGGTGATCGGCGTCTCGGCGACCTCCGGGGTGCCGATGTACCCGCCGTGCAGATACGTCTCGTGCGAGAGGTCGAGGAGGTTGTCGACCAGGAGGCCGTAGTCGGCGTCGATCGGCTCCATGCCGCGGACGGTGGTCCAGCCGGGGGAGTCGAGGTGCTTGGCCCGCGGGATGGTCTGCGGGTCGGCGAGGCCGGGGTCACCGATCCACACCCAGATCAGGGAGTCCTGCTCGACGACGGGGTACGAGGCGACGCGCGCGGTGCGCGGTACGCGTTTCTGTCCGGGCACGTACACACAGGTGCCGGTGGTGTCGTACGTGAAGCCGTGGTAGCCGCACACGATCCGGTCGCCGTCGAGGCGGGTCGGGGCCTCGGACAGCGGGTAGCGGCGGTGCACGCACCGATCGTGCAGGACGACGGGCGTCCCGTCCTCCTCGGTGCGGTAGAAGACGAGCGGTTCACCGAGGATCGTACGGCCGAGCAATTCGCGCCCGACCTCGTGTGAGTAGGCGGCGACGTACCACTGGTTCCTGGCGAAGGCGGTCATGTGCGGCATCTTTGCGGCTCCCGTCTCTGGTAGTGGTGGCATCGTCCGGGAGAGCGCCACGGGACCGCAATGCCGCTTCCGCCTCGCGGAAGAACTCCTGTAAACCCGCTGTTCAGAGCGGGTTTACGGGGCCAAGCGGGCTACGGCAGCAGTACGATCTTGCCGCCGACGTGTCCCGTACGGCTCAGGTCGAGCGCGGCGGCTGCCTCCGCGAGGGGGTAGGTGCGCCAGACCGGGACGTGCAGTCGTCCTTCCTCGATGAGGGGGAGGATGTCCTGCAAAGCCCGAATGCCGTTCCCGCTCGCGCCGTCCGTGTGGACCTGGACGCCCAGGTCGGCGGCGTCGAAGGCCACCAGGGTGAGGACACGCTCGGGGCCTCCCGCGAGTTCGATGGACAGCGGGATCTCGCCGCGGCCGGAGGCGTCGAGTACGGCGTCGACTCCCTCGGGGGCGATCTCCCGTACCCGGTCGGCGAGCCGTTCGCCGTACGCGACGGGGAGCACGCCGAGCGAGCGCAGCCGTTCGTGGTTGGACTCGCTCGCGGTGCCGATCACGCGCGCGCCACGGGCCACGGCGAGCTGGGCGGCGAACGTGCCCACACCACCGGAGGCGGCATGGATCAGCAGGGTCTCGCCCTGGGTGACCTTGAGGCGGTCGAGAACCGTCCACGCGGTTCCGCCCGAACCCGCCAGAACTCCGGCGACCTCCCAGGGAACTGTGGCCGGCTTGGCGACCAGTGCGTCGGCGGAGGCGACCGCACTCTGGGCAAAGGCCGGGGTGAGCGAAGTCCCGAGGACCTCGTCGCCGACGGCGAAGTCGGTCACTCCCTCCCCGACCTGGTCCACCACACCGGCTATGTCGTACCCGAGGCCCGCGGGCAGGTCGAGGGGCATCATCTGGCTCATGAACCCCTGCATGATCTTCCAGTCGAGCGGATTGACACCTGCCGCCCGTACCGCGATCCGCACTTGGCCCGGGCCCGGGGCGGGCGCCGGAACGTCTACGACGCGCAGCACTTCGGTGGTGCCGTACTCGGAGAACTGCACTGCAAGAGTCATCTTGATCAGCTCCACATTCTTGCCGGGATAAATGGTCCGGTAATGCATGGGGTAAGCGGTTCGGGGAGATGGGCGAGGGCGGCGGTCACCGCGGTATCACTGGCCGCAGGAGCCGGAATGGTCGCAGTGCGGCTGCAGTTGACTGCTCCCGCAGCCGCACAGCACGGCCCTGGTCTCGGTGTGCGTACCTTCCTGCGTGTCCAGCGACAGTTCGCCGCGCACGATCAGCTGTCCGGCAGGGGTCCGGGTGATGTGGGTGGGCCGGTCCGGAGTCTCTCCGCCGCCACCCGCCAGTTCGTACTGCAGCGCACCCGTGGGGCAGCGGCGTACCACTTCGGCCAGCCGATCGGCCGGGGCGGCATCGGGTTGAATCCACGGACGCCTGCTCGGGTCGAAGACCTCGGGCAGGCCCCTGATGCACTCGGTGGCGTGCAGACAGCGCCTCGCCTCGAAGGTGACGGTGATCTCCGGCGCCTCGTAGGCCTTCTTCTGGGGTTTGCCGCTCATGCGGGCCTCCCTTACTGGGTCTTCGCCCGGGTCAGTCGCTGACCTGGCTCCGGGATTGGTACAGCAGGTCGGCGTACTCGGGGTGGCGGCCGATCCAGCCTGTGTAGAAGGGGCAGATGGCCAGCACCCTCAGCCCTGCGTCGCGTGCCTCGTCGAGGGAGGTCCGAGCGAGTGCGGAACCGATCCCCTGGCCCTCGTGCCCCGGTGCCACCTCGGTGTGGACGAACGCGATGAGTTCAGCTGTGCGGATGTACTCCGCGTAGCCCGCGAGCGTGGGTTCCCCGTCCACGCGTGCTTCGTAGCGGCGGGCTTCTGGTACGTCGATCACCTTGACCGTCACTTGTCCTCCTTCGAATCCCTCGTTGATGAATCCACAGAATAGGCTCGAAAAGGTTGACGTGTCAACCTTTGTTGAGTAGCAACGGTGGCGGAGGGCTCGCTCGGAGTGGCTCTGGGGCAGGGTGCAGCCCGCAGCTTACTGCGCCGCCGCTTGCTCAGCCGCAGTCCTTGTCCAGCTCTTCGAGGATGCGGTTGGAGATCTGGGCGAGCATGGCGAGCTCTGCCGGGCTGAGCGGGTCGATGAACAGGTGGCGCACTGCTTCGACATGACGAGGGGCCGCCGTCGCGATGGCCTCACGGCCGGCGGCGGTGACGCAGACCAACGCCACGCGTGCGTCGGTGGGGCAGTCCTCCCGGACGACCAGACCGCGCTTGGCCATCCGGTTGACGTGGTGGGACATCCGGCTCTTCTCCCACTCCACAACCCTGGCCAGCTCCAGGACGCGCAGCCGGCCCTCGGGGGCTTCGGTGAGGTGGACGAGTACTCCGTAGTCGGCGACGGACAGGCCGGACTCGGCCTGCACCCGGCGGCCCAGCCGACCGGCGAGCTTTTCCTGCATCCGCACAAAGCTGCGCCAAGCGTGTTGCTCGGGCTCGGAGAGCCAGCGCGTTGTGTCAGTCATACGTGTCAGTGTAAACGATTGGTTGATGCATCATCAATGCGCCGCGAGGCGTCGTTCTCGGCGGCGGTCGAGGTTTTCGAGCCCGGATATGGAAAGATCTTCGTTAAGGTTGACACGTCACCATGCCCGGGTTAGGTTCTTGTTGACGCATCAACCTTAAGTCTTCGGGCAGGAGCAGTAGCTATGAGTGAGCAGAAGGTCATCGCGGTCGCCGGAGCAACGGGCGCCCAGGGCGGCGGCGCCGCGAGGGCGATCCTCGCCGATCCGGAGTCGGGCTTCACGGTGCGCGCGCTCACCAGGAACCCCGACTCGCCCGCCGCCAGGGAACTCGCCGCGCTCGGTGCCGAGGTCGTCCAGGCGGACTTCTACGACGAGCCGAGCGTGCACAAGGCGTTCGAGGGTGCCTACGGCGCCTTCCTGGTCACCAACTTCTGGGCGCACGGCTCGGCCGAGAAGGAAATCGAGGAGATCAACGTTCTGGTGCGGGCCGCCAAGGCCGCAGGGCTGAAGCACGTGGTGTGGTCGACGCTGGAGGACACCCGCGAGCTGCTGCCGCTGGACGACAGCCGGATGCCCGTCCTCCAGGACAAGTACAACGTGCCGCACTTCGACGTCAAGGGCGAGGCCAACGAGCTGTTCCGCCAGGCCGGGGTGCCGACCACCTTCCTGAACGCGACCTTCTACTTCCAGGGCTTCCTGAGCTACTTCGTCCCCAAGCGCGGCGAGGACGGCGTGCTGACGCTGACCCTGCCGATGGAGGACGGCAAGCTGCTGGCCGGGGTGGACGTGACGGACATCGGCCGGACGGCCTTCGCCATCCTCAAGGGCGGCGCGCCGTTCATCGGCCAGACCGTCAGCCTGGCCGGCGACCACCTGACCGGGGCGCAGTACGCGGAGAAGCTGGGGGCCACGCTCGGCGAGCCGGTGCGCTTCCAGTCCGTGCCCTACGACGTCTTCCGCACCCTCGACATCCCGGCGGCCGACGAGCTCGGCAACATGTTCCAGTACTACGGCGACTTCGACCAGGAGTTCACTGGCTCCCGTGACCTGAACCGGCTGCGGGAGATCAACCCGGCGCTCAGGAGCTTCGACGCCTGGCTGGCCGAGAACGCCTCGACGATCAAGGCGAGCTGAGCGAGTCCCGCTCTCGCAGGCGCCGCGGGCGCCGAGCAGTTGAAGGAGACGGTGGGCGGACCTTCGCCCGCCGTCCGGCGCTGTCGAGAAACCCGTTCAAGGAGATCCCTGGTGCGTAATCCGGCCGTGGCACAGCAGTTGATCGATGTTCTGCGACAAGCAGGGGTGGAACGGATCTACGGCGTCGTCGGCGACAGCCTCAATCCCGTTGTGGACGCGATCCGCCGTACTGACGGCATCGAGTGGATCCATGTACGCAACGAGGAGGCGGCGGCGCTGGCTGCCGCGGCCGAGGCACAGCTGACCGGGCGGCTCGCGGTGTGCGCGGGCAGTTGCGGCCCGGGCAACACCCACCTGATCCAGGGCCTGTACGACGCGAACCGCACCGGGGCCCCGGTGCTCGCGATCGCCTCCCACATTCCGTCGAAGCAGATCGGTACCGGGTTCTTCCAGGAGACGCACCCGGAGCGGCTGTTCACCGAGTGCAGCCAGTACTGCGAAATGGTGAGCCAGCCGTCGCAGATGCCCCGCATGGCGCGGATCGCCGTACAGCGCGCGCTGTCCGACAACGGGGTGTCGGTGCTGGTCATGCCCGGCGACCTGTCCCACGCATCCGCCACCCACCCCACCGGATCCAGCAACTTCGTCACCACCCGCGGCCGGGTCGTACCGCCGGCCGAACAGGTTCAGGAACTCGCGGCGAAGCTCAACGCGGCAGAGAAGGTGATGGTCTTCTGCGGTGCCGGCGTACGCGACGCGCACGCCGAGGTGATGGAGCTCGCGGGCCGGGTGCACGCGCCGGTCGGGCACACGCTGCGCGGCAAGGAGTGGATCCAGCACGACAACCCGTACGACGTCGGCATGAGCGGGCTGCTCGGCTACGGCGCCTGCTACGACGCCATGCACGAGGCCGACCTGGTGGTCCTGCTCGGCACCGACTTCCCGTACGACGACTTCCTGCCGCAGGCCAACACCGTACAGATCGACCATGACGCGGGGCGGATCGGGCGGCGGACCGCGCTGGAGCTGGGCGTGCACGGCGACGTGGGCGAGACGCTGCGCGCGGTGCTGCCGCTCATCGAGGCGAAACGCGACCGCTCATACCTGGACCGGACGCTGCGCCACCACGCCAAGTCCCTGGAGAACGTGGTCTCCGCCTACACCCACAACGTCGAGCACCACATGCCGATCCACCCCGAATACCCGGCGTCGATCCTCGACGAACTCGCCGACGACGACGCGGTGTTCACCGTCGACACCGGAATGTGCAACGTGTGGGCGGCCCGCTACATCACCCCCAACGGCCGCCGCCGTGTGATCGGTTCCTTCCTGCACGGCACCATGGCCAACGCCCTCCCGCACGCCATCGGTGCCCAGTTCGCCCACCCCGACCGTCAGGTGATCTCGATGTCGGGCGACGGCGGACTCGGCATGCTCATGGGCGAGTTGCTCACCGTCAAACTGCACAAGCTGCCGGTGAAGACGATCGTCTTCAACAACTCCTCCCTCGGCATGGTCAAGCTGGAGATGATGGTCGACGGCCTGCCCGACTACCAGACCGACCACGAGCCGGTGGACTACGCCGCCATCGCCGCCGGGGTCGGAATCCACTCGATCCGCATCGAGAAGCCGGGCCAGATCCGCGAAGGTTTGCGGGAGGCGCTGTCGTACGACGGACCGTGCCTGGTGGATCTGGTCACCGACCCCAACGCGCTGTCGATTCCGCCGCACATCTCCGGCGGACAGGTGAAGGGATTCGCCTTCTCAGCAGGGCGGACGGTGCTCAACGGGGGCGTGGGGAAGATGCTCGACCTGGCAAGGGCCAATCTGCGCAATGTCCCGAGGCCGTGAACCTGAGATGTCGCACGTAGCGCGCGCCTGACTCCTGAGAGGTGTTGATGATGACGTGCACGCTCTCGATCCTTGAGTTCCCTTCGGAAACTATGCACACGGTCCCGGCGTGTTCGTAACGCGTACTGCCACCCGTCACACAGGCGCCACGAGGCCTTCCCTGACATTCGGTGCTCTTGGAACACTCAGCCCGCACAGATCCCACCGTTTCGCACCACCGTCAGGACAAGAGGTCTTCTGCCTATGCCTGAATTGAATCCTCCCCTCCCTGAAGGGGGAGGGGATTCCTGGCTCAGGCCGCCTCCTGGAGCAGCGCTCCAGGAGGTCTTCCGCCATCGGCACCAGCCGGGTTGAGACCAGCCCGGACGAGCATGACGCGTGCGGAGTTCTTGTCCCGTGGACTCGCTGTTCCACACGCGGTGCAGGTGTAGGTGCGCTCACCCAGCGGCAGGCGGTGCTTGGCTCTCGCTCCGCAGTGCGCGCAGTCCATCGTGGTGTGCGCGGGGTGTACCAGGCGGATGTCCCGCCCGTGCTTGCGGCCCATCTCGATCAGGGCCTGCTTGGTGGCGCCGATGGCGGCGTCGGCTGCCTTGCGGGCCATGCTGGTCTTGGCCAGGAACGTCGGCTTGAAGTCCTCCACGGCCAGGGCGTCGTGGTCGCGGACGACGGACTTGGCCCACTTGCGGGCCGTGTCCTGGCGCTGCCGGGCGACCTTCTGGTGCGCCTCGGCCCGCAGCTTCTTCGCCGCGCGATACCCCTTCGACCCGGCCTTGCCCTGCTGCGGTTTGCGGCGGGCCATCATCCGGTCGTACCGGGTCAGCTTCGCCTGGGCCTTCCGCCCGTGCTGGGCGTGCGGCAGGTCGTGCGCGTCGGACGTGGTGGTCGCGGTCTCCTTCACGCCCCAGTCCACGCCGAGTGCGCGGCCGGTCTGCGGCAGCGGCTGGACCTGGGCGGGCACCACGAACGAGCAGTACCAGTGCCCCAGGCTGTCCTGGTACACGCGCACCGAGGACGGCTCGGCTGGCAGTTCCCGCGACCACACCACGGTCAGGACGATGCCGCCCGCCAGGTGCAGCCTGCCGTCCGTCAACCGGAACCCGCGCTTGGTGTAGTTGAGCGTGGGCAGCGTCTCGCGCTTGGTCTTCCACGCCGGCATCCCCGCCCGGCGGTGCTGCGGAACCCCCTCGCGGATGTCCTTGTGCGCCTTGGCCCTGGACTTACCGAAGTCCCGGATGAGCTGCTGCTGGGGAACCGACGAGCCCTCCCGCAGCCACGGCGTGCGCGCCCGGGCCTCGGTCAGCATCCTGTCGAGCTGCGCCGGGCCGCACGTTTGCTTGTCGGTGTCCTCGGGACGGTTCTGGTTCCAGGCGTGGACCTGCTTCGACTTGGCGACGCACTCGTTCCACAGCCAGCGGCACCGGTCCCACTCCGCCGCCAGGGCGGTGCGGGCGGTCAAGGACACGCGCAGCCGGTAGGTGTAGCGGGCCTGCCCGGCCTCCGCAGCCGCCGTCACCTGCGCCATCTCGCCCCCTCCCGGCCCCTGGCCGGGACACTGTGCCGTCCCGGACCCTGCGAAGGACCATATGTGCGACGCCAGCACAAACGCACCCCGCTCCCACGGCCACCACCCCGACCAGCGATCACAGGCACGCGTGTTCGCATCACCCTCGGCGATGCCGACAGCGGTACGGGCGCTCCGCGCCCTGAACCGAATGCGGCGACGCTCCGCGTCGCGACACCCGGATGCGATTCCCCCGGCGTGAACACCAGTGCCTCCTCGCAAGAAACAGGTGAACCCCGCGATGCCCCGGCAGGAACGCGGACTGCGGCCCGCCCGCCCGCTGCTGTACGCGCCGCTGACCGACGGCGAAGCGGACCCGGCGGCCGGCACGTTCACGCTCACCTTCGCCTCCGGCAAGAAGGCGGGCGCCACCTTCTACGTCACCTCCGGCAACCGCACCGACGGCCCGTGGACGTACACCACTGAGGCGGGCAAGAGCGTGTCGGACACCTGGAACTCCGCGTACTCCAACGGTTCGTACGACCTCACAGTGCACGGGCCGAACGGCTTCCTGCGCACGTTCAAGGGTCCCGGCAAGGCGGCCGGACCGGAGGCCACCGCGCGCCATGTCGGGGACGACGTGGAGCTGACCTTCACGAACAAGGGCTCCGAGGCGGTGACGCTCAAGCTCGGCAACAGCTATGGCGGGCGGCCCAGGACGTTCAGGGTGCGGCCGGGCGCGACCGTGCGGCACATCGTGGATCTGAGGGCGAGCAGGCGCTGGTACGACCTGACCGTCGTCGCGTCCGGCACGGACAGCTCGTTCCTGCGACGCTTCGCCGGACATGTCGAGAACGGGCGGCCGGGTGTGAGCGACCCGGCGCTCGGTGCGGACAGCGGAATCTGATCGGGAAGGACGCCGGCCGTACGTCCGTCAGAGTGGCGTGAGGTGTCCCGGCGTGGCTTGCCGGGGCACCAACGCCGGTTCGGGCGACGCCGATTCGGGTTTCAGCGCCAGTACCGCGGCGACCGGGTGCTCCTCCTCGGCCTCCGGAACCGAACGGGGCGAGCGGGACAGCGTCACCACGCCCCGGGCCGCGATCGCCGCCCCCGCGAGCGCGAGCAGCAGACCCGCCGCCCCACCCCGCAGGCCCTCGCCGAGCAGTGAGAGCCCGATGACCGCGGCGGCCACCGGGTTGGCCAGGGTCACCACGGCGAGGGGTGCGCCGAGGCCGCCCTGGTAGGCGGTCTGCGCCAGCAGCAGTCCGCCCACCGCGAAGGCCGCGACCAGCAGGGCCACCACGATCACCTGTGCGCTGAGCAGCGGACCCGAGCGGTCGGTCGCGGCCACCGTCACGGTCTGCGTGAGCGCGGAGGCGACACCCGAGGCGAAGCCGGACGCGGCCGCGTGCCGGAGCCCGGGGCGGGCGCCGGGCCGGGACAGTGCGCCGATCACGACCGCCGTCACGCCCGCGACAGCCAGCGCCTCCGGCACGCTCAGCACGTCGTCGGGCGCCGGCCCGGACGCCGTGACGAGCAGTGCGGCGAGCCCGGCCAGTGTGAGCGCCGTACCGCGCCACTCGACGGCGCTGACCCGCCGCCCCGCCACCCGCGCGCCCAGCGGCACCGCGGCGACCAGCGTGAGCGCGCCGAGCGGCTGGACCAGGGTGAGCGGGCCGTACTTCAGGGCGGCCACATGCAGCAGCGCGGCGGACCCGTTGAGCGCGACCGACCACCACCACGCACCGCTGCCGAGGAGGCGCAGTACGCCCGAGTCGGAGGTCCGGGAGGCCAGTCGCTCCTGGGCCACGGCTGCGGCGGCGTAAGCAACAGCGGAGAAGAGGGACAGCACCACGGCGACGACGGTGGCGTTCATCGGACGGCTCCCACGAGTTCCGGTGCCTTCGCCGATGTCACGGGCTTCGAGGGTCCGTTCGCGGTCGTCGTCCGGTGCGGCAGACGCACCACCGCGAGTACGCCGCCCAGCAGCGCCGCCGCCACGCCCGCGTCGAGCCAGTAGTGGTTGGCCGTACCGACGATCACCAGCAGGGTGAGCAGCGGATGCAGCAGCCACAGCCAGCGCCAGCGTGACCTGGTGGCGACGATCAGGCCGATTGCCACCATCAGCGCCCACCCGAAGTGCAGCGACGGCATCGCCGCGAACTGGTTCGACAGCGAGTCCGCCTCCGGCGAGGCCCCGTACACCGTCGGCCCGTACACCTGCCCGGTGTCCACGAGGCCCGCCATGCCGAGCATCCGCGGCGGAGCGAGCGGGACCGCGAGGTGCACCACCAGGGCGGCGGCGGTGATCGCGGCGAGGGCGCGGCGGGCCCACACGTAATGCGTGGGGCGGCGCAGATATAGCCAGATCAGGAAGGCCGCGGTGGCGGGGAAGTGCACGGTCGCGTAGTAGGTGTTCGCGAGGTGCACGAGGGTGTCGCCGTGCAGCAGTGCGGATTGCACGGCTCCTTCGCCTGGCAGGTGCATGGCCCGTTCCAGGTCCCAGACGCGGTCCGCGTTGCGGAAGGCCTCGTCGGTGTGGCCCGTCGCCAGCAGCCGGCCGAGCTTGTAGACGAGGAAGAGTCCCGCGACGAGCAGGAGCTCACGGAAGAGGGGTGGCCGCCGTATCGCGGTGGTGCCCGCTCTTGCCGATCTTGCCGAATTCAGTTCTCTGGATGATTTGGTTCGGGCTTCCATCCCCCGGCCCCCTTGCTGACAGTCCTGCGCGAGGTGGTGCGTGGTGAGCCCAGGAGGGGATCCACTCGACACAGGGGTGGGTCCTGTCCAAGGCTCATCGATACGCCACTGTACCGATACGGATTCGTACCGATACGCCACTGTACCGAAACGATTCTGTTTCGGTACAGTGGCGTATCGATAGACGTACGACACACTGGAAGCAGGCCACGGAAGCAGGCCGGGCCCCGGACACGAGCGAGGAGACGAGCCCATGACGCCGCAGGCAGCGGACGACTCGGAGACGGTCGTCGCCGCGCGCCGCTCCAAGCTCACGCCCGAGCGTGAGCGGGAGTTCTTCGATGCCGCGCTCGACCAGATCCGCGAGTGCGGCTATGACGCGCTGAGCATGGAAGGCATCGCCACCAGCACCAGGTGCAGCAAGTCCACGCTCTACCGGCAGTGGAAGACGAAACCCCAGTTCGTGGCGGCGGCGCTGCGCGCCAATCACTGTCCGCGGCTCGCGGGCATCGACACCGGCTCGCTCGCCGGCGATCTGCGCGCCGCGGCGCGGGCCGCGGGAGAGCGGTCCGACGACGACACCAAGCTGGTGCAGGCGTTGGGGCACGCCGTCATGCAGGACCCGGAACTGCAGTGCGCGCTGCGCGACGCGCTGATCGAACCCGAACGCGCGGCACTCAAGGAGATGCTCCGGCGCGCGGTCGACCGCGGCGAGATCGCCGCCGACCATCCGGCCCTGGAGTTCGTGCCCGCGCAGCTGCTCGGCATGATCCGGGTCCGTCCGGTCCTGGAGGGGCAGTACGCGGACGCCGACTATCTCGTCCGTTACGTGGACGCCGCCCTGATCCCCGCCCTCGGACTGTCGGAGGTCACCTGAGACTCAGGCCGTCGGTCCGTGGGACGACCGGACGACGGCCTGTTCGCGCCGCACCGTGGGGACGGGGGCGGCGCGCACCCCCGGCCGGGTGGGATGCCTCC
>NZ_BAAGPS010000072.1:0-4371 GCF_054783935.1 Streptomyces pseudoechinosporeus | reverse complement strand
CGGGGTGGGATGCCTCCAGAGCGGAGAGGCACCCCACCCGGCCGGATCCATGTCACCGGATCCCGTCAGACGTTCTCCCCGCTGCCGCCACCGCCCGCGGCCTCTTTGATGCCCTTGGTGATCTCGTCGATCGCGGACAGCTTCGGGGCCTGCTCGCTCACGTCGATGCCGAAGCGGACGAGCACGAGCATCTCCGGGTTGGCGGGGGAGGGGAAGGCGAGCGACTCCACATAGCCGTCGTCGCCCTTGCTGGTGACGACCTTCCAGCGGACCATGTAGCCCTTCTCGCCCGCCACGGTCACCGCCTTGGAGGCGAGTTCGTCGTGCGAGGTGATCTTGCCGTAGGTCGCGCCGCCGTATGATTCCTGGGCGTTCTTGGAGATGTCCTCCTTCGCCGCCGCCTCGGCGGTGGTCGCCTTGATCTCCAGGACCGCGGCGGGCATCGAGTTGGCTCCGCCGCGTACGCACTCCTCCGAGGTGTCTCCGGGACAGGGATACGTCCCCGTCGACACCGAGGCGCCACCGATCTGCCCGGACCTGCCGGTCCAGCCGTCGGGCACGGGAATGCTGATGCCGCTCAGCGCGTCGGTGGCGTAACCCTCCTCGGTCTGCGGTCGTTCGGGCTGCCCCGGAGCCCCGCTCTCACCGCCGTCCGGTCCGCCCTGACCGCCGCCGTCCTGCCCCTGAGGGCCGGGCGAGGTGGGTGCCGGGCGGGCGTTGCTCTGATCGCCGCCGCCCGAACCGTCGCCCGCGGTCAGCGCGTACACGCCGCCGCCTATGCCCGTGAGGACCGCCACCGCCGCGGCGATCGCGATGCCCATCCGCAGGCCGCGGCGCGGAGAGACGGGCGGCGTGCCCGGGTACGCCCCGGCGTACGCGGGGTACGCCGACGGACCCCATGCGGCCGCCGCGTCGGCGGGACGGGTCTGCTCCGTCCACGCCTCTCCGTCCCACCAGCGCTGTGTGGCAGGGCCGTCACTTGTCTGCCCGGGGTCGGGGTACCAGCCGGGGGGAGTCACGTGGGTCATGGGGACACGGTATGTGGCTCGTGTGAAAGCGGGATGAGAGGACCCGGCCGACAGTCCAAGGTATTCGGGTCGACTGCCCGGGCATCCCGCCGACTCCCATGAATCTCCCGGCTGTTGACGCTCGACGACATTCGCCTGGCCTGGTCGGCGGCCCGTTCCGTCGCCTCTCGTCCACGACCGTCACCCGTGACGGCAACAGGTGGTCCGACCAGGCGCCAGGACGGCTCGGGGAGGACTAGGCTCATGGCCTGTACGTCATTTGGGCGACCTGGGGAGGTAGCGGGATGACGGAGTCTCCCCTCCGGGAGCGCGACGCGGAACTCTCCGCGATCGCGGAGGCCGTCGACGACCTGTGCGCCGGTTCGGCCGCGGGCAGCGTGCTGGTGTTCAGCGGCGAGGCCGGCATCGGAAAGACCGCACTGCTCGCCGAGGCCCGCCGGATGGCGCTGGACCGCCGCTGCACGGTGTGGTCGGCGCGCGGCGGCGAGACCCTCACGTCCGTCCCCTTCAATGTCGTACGGCAGTTGCTGCAGCCCGCGCTCGTATCGCTCATGCCGGACGAGGCGCGCGAGTACTTCGGCGACTGGTACGACATCGCCGGACCCGCCCTCGGTATAGCCGAAGCGGGCGAGCGCCAGGCCGATCCGCAGTATGTGTGCGACGGACTGGTCGTGGCGGTGCGCAGGCTCGCCCGGCGCGAGTGGCCACTGGTGCTGCTCGTGGACGACGCGCACTGGGCCGACGAGGAGACCCTGCACTGGCTGGCCACGTTCACCGACCGCCTCGACGACCTGCCCGTCCTCGTCGTGGTCGCCCGCCGCCCCGCAGGAGTCACCGGCGAGAGCGCCCGCCATCTCGACGCGATCGGCGCCAAGGCCGACCGGACCGCCACCCTGAGCGCGCTGACACCGGACGCCACGGCCGCACTCACCCGCGCCACGCTCGGCGAGCACGCCGACACCCCGTTCTGCCGCGAGGTGTGGGCGGTCACCGGCGGCAATCCGTACGAGACCGTGGAACTCCTCGCCAAGGTCCAGGACAGCGATCTCGAACCGGTTGAGAGCTCGGCCACCGAACTGCGCGGACTCAACCGGTCGGCGCGCGGCCGAGGCCTGGTCGACCGCCTCGAAACGCTCGGCGTCGACGCCACCCGCTTCGCTTGGGCCGCCGCGATCCTCGGCACCCGGATCTCCCTCGAACTCGCGGCCGAACTCGCCGGGATGCCGCTGGAGGACGCGGAGCACTGCGCGGAGCTGCTGGGTGCGGCCCGTATCCTCACCGGCGCCGACCGGGCGAACGGCGAAGTGGCCGACGGCGAGCTGGAGTTCGTCCACCCGCTGATCGCCGGCGCGGTCTACCGCTCGATCCCGGACGGCCTGCGCACCGCGATGCACGGCGTGGCCGCCTCGGTCGTCACCGCTTCGGGCCTCGGTGCCGCGGCGGCCTCCCGCCATCTCCTGGAAGTGCACCCGGACGACGACCCCGAACTCGTCGAGCAGATGCGCGAGGCCGCCCGCGAGCACCTCGCCGTCGGCGCCCCGGAGGCGGCCCGCCGCTGTCTGGAGCGCGCCCTGCTCGAACCCCCGCTGCCCGAGGTCCACGCGCGCGTGCTCTACGAGTTGGGCTGCGCCACCCTTCTCACCTCACCGGCCACCACGATCCAGCACCTGCGGGAGGCACTCACCCTGCATGGCCTCGATCGCGAACTGCGCGTCGACGCCGTCTGCCGTCTCGCCCAGGCGCTCGTCCACAACGACCAGCTGGAAGAGGCCGTCCGAACCATCGACGAGGAGGTCACCCGGCAGAAGCCGGGCCCCGACCGGATGCGGCTGCAGGCCGTGCACTACATGTGGGAGGGCCTCCACGCCGGCGAGCAGGACGCGCCCGGCCGCTCCCGCCGCCTCGCCGAACTCGTCAAGCCGCTCACCGGCCGCGACAACTCCGAGCGCGCCCTGCTCATCCTGCGCGCCTTCGATGCGACGACCCGCGGGGAGAACGCCGAGGAGGTCGTCGAACTGTGCGACCGCGCCCTCGTCAACGGCCGCCTCGCCCCCGGACTCGGCTGGACCGACACCGAGTGGACCTTCGAGCTCCTGATGATGCTCGGCGTCTCGTACACGTTCGCGGACCGCCTCGACCGCGCCGAAAGCCTCTTCACCGAGGCCCAGCGGTCGTACGAGATCGCCGGGTGGAGCGGCGGCCATCTGTCCCTCGCGCTCGCCTACGGCGGCTATGTGCACCGCAGACGGGGCCGCCTGAGGGATGCGGAGGACTTCCTGCGCGAGTCACTGCGGCTCATCGACCGTGTGGGCCGGCGCCTGCCCATGCACTGGTCGGTGGTCTGCATGCTCATCGACACGCTGCTCGCCCGCGGCCACGTCGGCGAGGCCGAGGAGATCGCCGAACGATACGCCTTCGAGCCGCCCCACCCGTCCACGAACGTCACCCCCGACACCCACTCCATCCGCGGCCGCCTCCTGATCGCCACCGGGCGCCTCGAGGAGGGCGTGAACGAGCTGGAGGTCGCCGAGAAGATGGCCGCCTCCCGCGGCGGTCACAACACCGTGATGGCGCCCTGGGCCGGCGAACTCGCCCGGGCACTCGCCGCCTCGGACCCCAGGCGCGCCGCGGAGATCGCGACCGACCTCCGCGCCCAGGCCGAGCGCTTCGGCACCGACACGGCCATAGGAGAGGCCCTCCGCTGCGCCGCCGCCCTGGAGACCGGCCCCCGCGCGGTCTCCCTCCATGCCCGCGCCGCCACCTACCTGGAAGCGTCCCCCTCCTCCTACGAACACGCCCTGGCCCGCGTCGACTATGGCATCGCGTCCCGCTCTGCGTCGGAACTGGAGCACGGGCTGACCTTGGCCCGGTCTTGCGGTGCGGACGGCTTGGCGGCCAGGGCGCAGGAGGCACTGGAGAGGCTGCGCTGACAGTTTTGCAGGCTCGGTCCTCGGCACCGTCTACTGCTCGAGCAGCCGGTCCGTGACCGCCTCCAGGCGCTTTTGTACGTCAGGGGCCGTCGTACGCGAGTATGTCCGAGACGTACTGCGGTGACGATTATCTGCACTTGACGTTCGGGGCCGGAGTTTTTTTCCGGCCCCGAACGTCCCTTATTCAGATGTCACCGAACATGGATCTCCTGCCGTGAGTGTGAAGGTGAATGATTCCCGGTGCGGGACGCTTGATCACATCTACCTGAGCTACCTGTCCGATCGCGGGAAGCTAGTGTGATGCGCCTGAAATCGCGGGCTTAAGTCTGTAGCCTGTTTTCATGTCTCGAGGTCCTCGTGCCGTCGAAGTTGTGCTGTCCGATGAGGAGCGTGCCGAGTTGCTGCGCTGGGCG
>NZ_BAAGPS010000071.1:0-1485 GCF_054783935.1 Streptomyces pseudoechinosporeus | reverse complement strand
CGGCTGCTCGGGGCGGCGGCCGCGGCCCGCGCCTCGGTGGGCGCACCGCTGCCGGCGGGTGAGCGCGGCGACGTGGACCGGGTGACGGCCGCGGTACGCGCGGTACTTGGCGAGGCGGACTTCACGGCGGCGTTCGAGCGGGGCGCCGCCTCGGACCCGGTCAAGGAGGCGGAGTCGCTGCGGGCCTGACGCGTCAAGGCGCAACGGGGCATGACCCCGGGCACTGGCGCCGCGCGCCCGCGGAGGGGGCGCGGCGGGCAGCACGGTGCGCGGAGGGCCTCGCGGTGCGAGTACGCGCCCCGCACTCGCACCGCGACACCCGGCCTGGCGCGTAGCCGCGCCCGGCCAGGCGGGGAGAGATCAGGCCGTGGCCAGGATGATCCCCTGGGCGAGGCCGCCGTCCACGACCACCTCGGTGCCCGTGGTGAAGGTCGCCTCGAAAGCCAGGAACAGCACCGCCGCGGCGATCTCCTTGATCGTGCCGTGCCGCTTCATCGGGCTGATCTCGTTCATCTCCTTCTCGTGGACGACCTTGTCCGCCTCGGTCATCGCCGGGTAGCCCATGGACGGCGTCTTGATCGGCCCCGGGCTGAGCGCGTTGACACGGACGCCGCGCGGCATCAGCTCGGCGGCGAAGCCCTTGGCGAAGGTCCACAGCGCGGCCTTGGCCCCGCCGTAGACGGTGATGCCCGGGTAGCCCATGTTGTCGGCGATGGAGGTCGTGAAGAGAACCGCGCCGCCTTCGTTGATGAGCGGGGCGAGACGCTGCACGGTGAAGAAGGCGCCCTTGGTGTTGATGTCGAAGATGCGGTCGTTCCTCAGGGGCCAACCGACACGTTCGAAGCCAGTTGCGCCGAGGCCGTAGCCGTCGGCCCTGGCGCTCGCAGCCGGGCCGGTGCGAGATAGCCACGAGCGGCGGCCGCTGGCGATGCCGGCCGCGGGCGTCTCATGCGGTGCCCGGCATGACAAGCTGTGCTCTCCACTGCCCGAACCCAGGAGGTCACCATGGCCGCAGAGTCTCCATCACCAGAAGGTTCGGAGTCAGCCGACGTCGAGAGCCCTGTCCTCTCGCCCGACGATGACGGCCAGGACGACCTGAAGCGCAAGTTTCGAGAGGCCCTGGCGCGCAAGCGCGGCATGCAGGCGGACGCCGCCGACATCGCTGCGAACACCGATGCGTCAAAGGTCCGCGGCGCGCACGGCCCGGCTGCGCACCAGCGGTCGTTCCGACGCAAGAGCGGCGGTTGAGTCCAAAACAGCCGCTGGATGGGATTCGGCAGGACACCGCCCGGCAGTCATGCCGATGAGTTGGGCTGGGTCCTGCCGGGTGACGAGGGAAGGGCCGTTCAGGCGGTGCGCAGCGGCTAGTGTGATGCGCCTGAAATCGCGGGCTTAAGTCTGTAGCCTGTTTTCATGTCTCGAGGTCCTCGTGCCGTCGAAGTTGTGCTGTCCGATGAGGAGCGTGCCGAGTTGCTGCGCTGGGCG
>NZ_BAAGPS010000070.1:0-23569 GCF_054783935.1 Streptomyces pseudoechinosporeus | reverse complement strand
ATCCCGACCGTGACATCAAGCCCAAGGTCGTGCGCACCACGCTCGAAGGACTCGTCGCCAAGGGCCATGTCCACCGCACCAAGCAGGGCAAGTCCGTCTACTACACGGCATCCGAGACTGCCCCGGCCGACACCTCGCCGGAGCAGAAGGACCCGGTCACTGCCTGACGGAGAAGGACGACATCCTCCTCCAGCGCACGCACCATCGCGTCCTGCAGCGGCTCGCCGGACTCGGCGGTGCCGCCCGGGAACTCGCGTGCCCGTGAGCAGCCCGAGCAACAGGCTGCGCGGGAAGGAGCACTCCGGCGCTGGGCACCGGTTCACCTGAGGCCTGCTGCTGACACCGGCTCGGCGGTGCGCTCGGAAGAGACGGGGGGAGACGTGGATTTGGGACAGCTTCTCACCATCACCCGACTCCCTGGCGGGCCTGATGTCTGCCGGGTCAGCGGGCGAATGTCTCGGTCAGGCGCACGCTGTAGCCGTCTTCTTCCATCAGGACGACCGTGACACCAAAGGGGGAGGGGTGGTCCAGCTCGAGCGGTGTGAAGGAGTAGTTGACGGCGGCCTGGATCGGCGGGACCAACTCGCCGCCTGGCTGGGGCTCGAGGGCAGGAAGCCAGTGGGGTCCGACCGTGGCCGGGTCATCGAGGGCTTGGGCCAGGGACTGCTCGATGTAGGGGAGTTGGTGGAGGACGTGGCCGTCCTTCGTGGCGTGCACCATGTTCAGGCATGGTGCCGGGCCGACGAGGGGCAGCCGGCAGGCGGTGGCGACGTCGTGGGTCTCCCAGGCGAGGACGATTTCGTCGGCGCCGGCCGCCGCGGCGATATTCGAGAGCGCGGCAATGCCGGTGAGTGCGTCCTCGCCGGCCTTGAGGGGACGTACCCAGATCAGGCCGACCAGTTCGCCGCGCACCAACGGCATGATGACCGGGCGGGGCACCGCTCCCTCGCCCAGGCCCGCGGTGTACGCGTTCTTCATCGATGCGACCAGTGCGTCCCACACCTGCGTGTCCACGAACTCCCCCTCACCCACGGCATATTCACGATCACGCTGACCTTGCCATGGTCGCCGCGCCGCCGCCAGCCGTCGTGACCCCCCGGACGGGAGCGTGAGGCGGTGTCAGCGCTCCACCGCACTGCCGGACAACGCCCCCGCGCCACAAGAACCGGTGAGGGCGTTCACGCCCGGTTGACAGGGAGCGCGCTCCCATACCTAGCGTCGTGAGGCGGCCATGAGCTTGCGGGTGAACCGGTGCATGTGGGGATCGAGAGTGTCCCCGGGTTCGGCGAGGACCTGCTGCAGCGACAGCCACTTGATCGCTTCAAATTCGCCCTCATCGAAGGAGGTGATGCTGCCGACGTCTGACTGCAGGACGTACCACAGCGACACGTCAGTGTGCTGGCCCTGCCCGCGTGTCTGCGTGACGGTCAGGAAGAACGGCCCTCTGCCGGAGACCGTCGACGGGACGGCCTCGGTGTGCAATTCTTCGCGGCACTCACGCAGCACCGTGTCCCACGGGTCCTCCATCGGCTCGACGTGGCCGCCGCTGGGAAGCCACAGGCCAGCCTTCCGGTGGGCGACCAGCAGAAGCTCCCCGCGGGCCTCATCAAGGACCACGAAGTAGCTGACCAGGTGGACCGCCGGGACGTCGGGTTTCTGCACCCGATACAGCGGAGCTCCGCTGGCGATCCACTCCGCCGCCGCCGCGAGATGCGTGTGCTCCTGCTCGTCCCAGGGACGGATGCCCTCCAGCAAGTTCGTCAGCCGGGTACGAAGAAGCTGGTCAGACACGTCTGAAGCATCAATGGCATTCACGGTGCTCATGATGCCAACGAGCCATGGCATCCCGTGCTCGGCACGTTCTGCTGGCGATCGCATCCAGGCGAAAGCCCCGGCGGGACGGGGGAGACCAGCCGGGGCCGTATGTGATGGTCTGCGGAGGGCGGTCGCCTCTCGGCGGAGGGCTCCATGGGGCTTCAGCCGGACGATCGTCCCCATGGGCTGTAGGTGAGGCCCGGGGACACTGTCCCCTCCGCAGCCACGTATAGGTGAACCGTCAGCTACCCCCAGTTGTTCCATGCCCGCTCCAGCGGTCGCTGTGAGCTGAGGCACCCCCTATGGAGCAGGTCAGTTGAGATAGTGCCGGGGCGGGCCTGCTCCCCCTGGGGAAGTTGGGCCCGGGCGGGCCGGGGTCAGCTGTGGTAGCGGATGTAGCCGTTGCCGTCCCGGTCGTTTGCGGTCTTGGTGTAGGAGTGGACGTCTGCGCGGTTGCCGGAGGGCTTGTACAGGTAGATCGTGTCGCGGTCGTTGTTCCACATGAAGTTGCAGTTGTCGCGGTAGACGACGTTTCTGCTGTCGGAGTCGGTGCCGTTGCCGCCGCGGAGCTTGATGTAGTCGCCGGGCTGGAGGTAGTGGCTGGCGGTGAAGGTGAAGCGGTTTCCGGCGGCGTCCTTGACGACGTAGCCCTTGAGGTTGACGGTCGCGGAGGACGAGTAGTTCTTGATCGTCAGGTATTCCTCGTCGGTGTTGCCGGTGGAGCAGCTGTTGGAGTCCCGGCCGGGCGCGTCGTACTGGACTCCGCGGACCTTCAACGCCGAGGAATACTCGGCGGCCTGAGCCGGTGTGGCAGCGAGAACGGCCAGTGCGCCGGCCGTGACGGCCGCGGCGATGACAGAATGCGTACGCATGATGAGGTCCCCCCTCAATGGTGCTGATGAGGGGCAGAAGCCCACAGACGCCCGCGACCATCCGATTACCGGCTCACGCGCGGGACTCGCAGAAAGGGCCGGCCGCGCACGACTGGGTGGAGGACCAGCGGTGGACGAGGGCCACACCTACCAGCTCGCGTTCAGTGCAGTTCGGCCCGCGACAGGCTGTCGTCGACGGGGCTCTCGTCGAGGAAGCCGCCCGACTGGTGCTGCCACGGCTTCGCGTAGGCGCCGTCCGACGCGAGCAGTTCCTGGTGCGTGCCCTGCTCGACGATCCGTCCGCGGTCGAGGACGACGAGCTGGTCCATGCCGGCGCGTGCGGCGGCGAGTTGGAGGAGCTCCGCTACTCCGGGGGGCGTGTCGGACAGTCCGGGAGCGGTCGGAGGGCAACTGGCGGCCCGGCTCAACGCCGTCCTCGCTCGCGAACGCCGACATCGGCCCTGGTCTGCTGTGACCTGCGCCACATGATGCGCTTGAGGGTGGCTACGGCGTCCGATTAACGATGGTTACTTGAAGTTTAGCCGTACTGCGGTGAGTGGGCCAGGTGTGCTGATCGGGGCTGGTGGGGCGCACCCTCTGGGAAGGTGCCGCCTAGGCTCAATACCGGGACTCTGTTGGTGATGTTGGTGGGGTCATGCGGCGATGGTGCACAGAGCGTGGAAGTGACTTGATCGGCGGCGGGCCGTCGGTGCGGTGTTGACCCAGTCGGCTATGCGGGCGACGTTGCAGGCCAGCGCGGTGAGCACGTGCTGGACATGGGTCTTTGCCAGGCCGCAGTAGTGGGAGCGGCGCAGGCCGTGAGCGTGGACGTTCTGCGAGAGGGTGGCCTGGATGCCGGCCCGGATCGCATAGCGGCGCTGCCGCTCTTCGGTGGTCGAGTTAAGCGCCCATCGCCGCGCGTCCGTCGTTGCCATGCTCCCGGCCCTGCGGGCCGACTCCGGTCGGGGCTGTCCGGCCCCGGGGGCGTGCTCAGTCGTCGAAAACCGACGCCAGCGCGTCCCGTTCGAGGCCCAGCGCGGTTTCGGTGAAGCGGGCGATGGTGCGGCGGACGTCCACGATGCCCTGGTTCACGCCGATCGAGGAGTGGACGATGACGCCGTCCAGGGCCGTGAGCAGCTGCCAGGCCAGGGCGTCCGGGTCGTGCGGGGTGAAGCGTTCCTCGCGTACGCCCCGCTCCAGGACCGCGACCAGGCGGCTGTGGGTAATGCGCATGGCGTGGTCCACAGCCGCGTGGACCCTCGGCTTGCGGGCCGCCATGTACCAGGCGTCGAGCCACACCGTCTTGTGCGGCTCCGGGCTCTCCGAGACCCAGACGCGCAGCATGTGACGCAGTCCCTCCACCGCGTCGCCGAGCTCCTCGACCTCCTGGAACGTGCGCTCGAAGTCGGTGGTGACGGCATGGGTGAACGCCTCCGCCTCCAGCGCCTCCACGACGTCGAAGTAGTGATGGACCAGGCCCGGCGCACAGCCGAGCCGGGCGGCGACACCGCGGTACGTCACGGCCGCGAGCCCTTCCTCCAGCGCGACCGCTGCGGCTGCCTCGATGATCTCCTGTCGCCGCTCGGCGGGGGGCAGACGTCGGCTCCTGGCGGTGGGCTGCGGTGCGCTCATGGAGGTCTTCCTACGTCAGCCGGTACGGCCCGTGCAAACTCCACGTTACTTCTATTGGCTTCCAGGCCAATAGTTCTTGACCGGTCCGCGCCGCCCGTGGTCGACTCCTGCCGTCCGTTTCTGTTGGCCTTATGGCCAATAACGTCGTGGTCGACAACTTCTGGGCGGTGGCACTCATGGACCCTCAGCCGGTACTGACACCCGCGCCGGCGGCGGGCCCGCCCGGCGCGGACGGCTCCGGCGGGCCGGGCGGCGACCGGCCCGGCCGCGTCGAAGTGCGCGGCATCGACCACATACCCGACGCCGAGCGCCACGGGCGTCCGCGCGAGCTGTTCTGGGTGTGGTTCGCCGCGAACATCACGTACCTCTACTTCGTCCTCGGCGGTGTCGTCCTGCTGCTCGGGCTGACCTTGTGGCAGTCCGTGCTGGTGCTCGTCGTGGGCAACCTGTACTGGGCGGGCGTGGGCGCCCTCGCCGTCAGCGGTCCGCCGTCCGGCACGCCCAGCGTCGTCGTCACCCGCGCGATGTACGGCGTGCGCGGAAACCGGCCCTTCAGCGCGGGCATCGGCTGGCTCGTCGCGATCGCGTACGAAGCCGTCAACCTCGCGCTCGGGGCGCTCGCCGGATTCGCGCTGGCCGACCACGTCGGGCTGACCGTCTCCGGTCCGGTCAAGGTGATCGTGCTGCTCGTCACCGCCGCGGTGACCTTCGCCGTCAGCATCTTCGGCCATGCGACGATCGTGCGGCTCAGCCCGTACTTCACCGCCGTGCTCGCCACCGTGATGGTGCTGCTCGCGGTGTTCGTGCTGCGGGAGGCCGACACCGGCTACGTACCGGAGGCCCCACTGCACGGCGCGGACCTGTGGGCCACGCTCTCGATCGGCGTCGCGATCATCGCCTCCGTGCCGCTGTCCTGGGCCAACGGCGCCGACTACGCGCGCTATCTGCCCCGCACGGTGTCGCTGCCCCGGGTTCTCGCCCACACGGCGCTGGGCGCTTTCCTGCCCGCCGTGGTGCTGGGCGTGCTCGGCGTCCTCGCCGGTACGCGCATCGACATGGGCGATCCGCAGGGCAACCTCGCGGAGATCGTGCCCGGCTGGTTCTATCCCCTGTTCCTGTTCGTCATCGTGTTCAGCTCGATCACGAACAACATCCTCACCGCCTACTCCTCCGGCCTGTGCCTGCAGTCGATGGGGCTGCGGGTGAGCCGGGCGCGCTCGGTGTTCCTCGACGCCGCGCTCAGTATGGCGATCGCCTCGTACGCCCTGTTCGTCCACGACTTCACCGACACACTCAGCCGACTCCTCGAAGTGACCGTGGCCGTGCTCGCCCCCTCCATGGCCCTGTACGTCGCCGACATCGTGCTGCGCCGCAACCGCTACGACGGCGTGGCGCTACACGACGAGTCGCGGACGAGCCGCTTCTGGTACCGCGGCGGGTTCAACGTCGCGGGCGTGGCCGCGCTCGTCGTGGGTGCCGCCGGTGCCGTGCTGTGCGTGAACACCACCGACTTCCAGGGGCCGCTGTCCGATGCCCTGGCGGGCGGTGACGTGAGCTTCCTGGTCGGGCCCGCGCTCACCGTGGCGGTGTACGCGGCGCTGTGGCGCTGGAGCGAGCGGTCCGCTCGTCCTCAGGAGGCCGGCCGTGGCTGAGCCGATGGTCCTGACCGCCGACGACCTCGACGACCTGGCACTCGGCTGCGCCGTCTACGGCACCGGTGGCGGCGGCGACGTCTCCGGTGAGCTGTTGGCCGCTTCCGTGGCCCTGAAGACGTACGGCGACGTCCCCCTCGTACCGATGACAGATCTGCCGACGGACGGACTGATCCTCCCGCTGTCGATGATCGGCGCGCCCACGGTCGCCCTGGAGATGCCGGGCAGCGGTCGGGAGGCGGAGGCGGCCCGGGCCGAGGTCGAGCGGCTGACCGGGCGGCGGGTCGTCGCCGTGATGGCCGCGGAGATCGGCGGCGCGAACGGCGTGGCACCGGTCGGCTGGGCGGCCCGGCTCGGGCTGCCCCTGCTGGACGCGGACGGGATGGGACGCGCCTTTCCCGAGCTGCAGATGGTGTCCATGCACGTCGCGGGCCTGAAACCCGAGGTCGTCGTCCTCGTCGACGCGCTCGGCAACACGGCCTCGCTACGGCCGGTCGACGCGGTGTGGGCCGAGCGCTGGGGGCGGGCTCTGTGCGTCGCTTCGGGCTCGTCGGCGCTCATGGCCGACCACTTGCTGACGCCCGCCGACCGGGACGCGGTGGTCCACGGGTCGGTGTCCCGGGCCCTGGAGGTGGGCCGGGTGCTGCGAGCCGCCGAGGAGCCCATGGACGCCCTGGTCGCCGCCCTCGGCGCCCGGCGGCTGGTGACCGGCGTGCTCGAGGACGTGGACCGGGACACCGACGAGGGCTTCGTCCGCGGGAGCGTGACCGTCTCCGGGCGTGGCGCCGACCACGGGCGGCACCTGCGCATCGAGTTGCAGAACGAGAACCTGGTGGCGTGGGAGGGCGGCGCGGTCCTCGCGAGCGTTCCCGACCTGATCACGGTGTGCGACACGCAGACGGGCATCCCGATCGCCACCGAGTCCCTGCGCTTCGGCCAGCGGGTCACGGTGCTCGCCTGGCCGTGCGACCCGCTGTGGCGCACCCCGCGCGGCCTGGAGGTCGTGGGCCCGGCGGCCTTCGGATACGAGCATCACTACATGCCGGTGGAGTGGACCGGCCTGCTGATGGAAGAGGGCCGCCGATGACCCGCCACCCCTCGTCCCGGCTGCGGATCGGCATCGACGTGGGCGGCACCAACACCGACGCCGTGGCGCTCGACGCGCGCGACCGGCTCGTCGCCCGCGCCAAGCGGCCGACCACGGACGACGTCACCGGCGGCATGCGCGCCGCGCTCGAAGCGGTCCTGGCGGAACTGGGGGAGCGGTCCCGGGACGTACGCGCCGTCATGCTCGGCACGACCCACGCCACCAACGCCGTCGCCGAGCGCCAGGGCCTCGCCCAGGTCGGCGTCCTGCGTATCGCCGGACCGGTCGCCGACGCGGTCCCGCTGCTCGCCGCCTGGCCGTCCGACCTGTACGGGAAGGTCGTGGCCGGTGTCGCCGGGGTCGGCGGCGGTCATCTGATCGACGGGCACCCGGTGGCCCCGCTGGACATCGAGGCCGTCAAGCGTTTCCTGGGGGAGGTCGCGGGACGAGCCGAGGCGATCGCCGTGACCTCGGTGTTCGGGCCGGTGCACCCTGTACACGAACTGTGCGTCGCCGAGCTCGTACGGGCCGAACTCGGCACTGCAGTGCGCGTCTCGATGGGTCATCAGATCGGTGCCCTGGGCCTGTTGGCACGAGAGAACTCGACGGTCCTCAACGCGGCGCTGGGCCCCGCGATCGGAGTGGTCACGGCGGCCCTCTCCCGGGTCGTCGCCGACCACGGCCTCGACGCCGCCGCCTACTTCGCGCAGAACGACGGCACGCTCATGGAGGCGGCCCACGCCGACCGTTTCCCCGTGCTCACCATCGGCTCCGGGCCGTCGAACTCGCTGCGTGGAGCCGCGCTGCTGACCGGCCGGAGCGATGCCATCGTCGCCGACGTCGGGGGCACCACGACCGACCTGGGCGTCCTGGTCGACGGCTTCGCGCGGGAGAGCGCCGCCGGGTGCGTCATCGGCGGCGTACAGACGAACCTGTCCATGCCCGACGTGCTGTCCATCGCGTACGGAGGCGGCACCGTCGTCCACGACACCCGCGTCGGACCCGACTCCGTCGACCGGGCGATCACCACGCGTGCCCTGGTGTTCGGCGGCGACACGCCCACGCTCAGCGACGCGGGAGTCCTCGCCGGGCGGATCGCCCTCGGGGACCGCGACCGCATCGCCGACCACCGGGACGGCGGGGCGGCCGCCCGGCTCAAGACGGCGGTGGAGGACTTCGACACCGAGTTCTCCCATGCCGTGGGCCTCGTCTCGCACGGCCGCCGCGACCAGCCGGTCATCGCCGTCGGCGGCGCGGCAGGCCTGGTCCCCGACACGGTCGGCGGGCATGCCGTCGAACGGCCCCGCAACGCGGATGTCGCCAATGCGGTCGGCGCGGCCATCGCCCTCGTCGGCGGTGAGTACGAGACCGTCGTCCCGGCCGGTTCGGGGCGCCGGGAAGCCCTCCAGGAGGCGCGCGCCACCGCCGTCGAGCGGGCGATCGAGAGGGGCGCGGACCCCGACGACGTGTCCGTCGTCCGCATCCGCGAGGTGCCTCTCAGCTACGGCGGCCACCGGTCGATCAGGGTCACCGTGAAGGCGGTCGGGCGGCTGGCGGATCCGGGCTTGCCTCCTCCGTAGGCGAAAAGGAGCTCGCCCTGCGGCGGCCACAAGGTCAGGACGGGCGGCGAGGTTCGCGCCAAGTGGATAGACGCCGCGTGGGGGGTTCGTGACGGTACTGGTGCACAGCAAATCCGTCGAGAGTCCATGTGTCCCAAGGGTCGTTTCGCAAACGGCTGCTGACTGTGAGTGAAATATGATTCTTCACGGCGTATGGGTGATGGGGGGTGCGTACGGGTGAACGCGGCGATCGGTACGATGCCGCAGCTCACCGCAGTTCAACGCTGTACGTACCACGGGGGATCGTCGTGTTCGGAATCGTCAGGCCCTGCCGTCACCGGCTCGGAGAGAGTCTCAAAACCCAGTGGATGGCGCATTTGTGCGGGCTGTGCCTCGCGCTGCGCAAGGACCACGGACAGTTCGCGAGGGTCGTCACGAACTACGACGGCTTGCTGATATCCGTTCTGACGGAGGCTCAGGCCGAGAAGGACGGCGGCGGGCGGCGCACGGCGGGACCGTGTCCGCTGCGCGGAATGCGTAGCGCGTCCGTCGCACACGGTGAGGGGGCGCGGCTCGCGGCCGCCGTCTCGCTGGTGCTCGCCTCCGCCAAGGTGCGCGACCATGTCGCCGACAAGGACGGGCTGCTGGCCCGCAAACCGGTGGCGCTCGCCGCGCGCCGGGTCGCCGCGAGCTGGGGCCGGGCCGGGGAGCGGACCGGCTCGGACGTCGGCTTCGACACCGCCCTGCTCGTCGACGCCGTGGACCGGCAGGCCGGCATCGAGGCGCTCGCCGGGCTCGGAACGCCCCTTCTCACGGTCACCGAACCGACCGAGACCGCGACCGCCGCCGCCTTCGCCCACACCGCGGTCCTCGCCGGACGGCCGGGCAACGCGGAACCGCTCGCCGAGGCCGGGCGCCTCTTCGGGCGGCTCGCGCATCTCCTGGACGCCGTGGAGGACAAGGAGGCTGACGCCGCGGCGGGTGCCTGGAACCCGCTCACCGCGACCGGGACGCCGCTCACGGAGGCCCGGCGGCTTGCCGACGACGCCGTGCACGGGATACGGCTCGCGCTGCGGGAGGCCGACTTCACGGACCCGAAGCTCGCGCACCGGCTGCTCGTGCACGAGCTGCGCACCTCCGTGGACCGGGCCTTCGGCACCGCTGCCTGCGCGCACGGACCCGCGCCGACGGGAGCGATGCCGGGCGGACCGTACGCCCCGCCCGGCGGACCGTGGGCCCCGCTGCCCCCGGAGCCGCCCCGCCGCGACCGGCGCGGGCTGCTCGCCGGGTGCGCGGTGTGGATGGGGCTCGCCTGTACCTGCCAGATGTGCTGCGGAGGGTTCGACGACCCATGGAGCCGGGAACGCCGGGAAGGACTGTGCACCAACACCGACTGCAGCGGCTGCGGTGACTGCTGCAACTGCTGTCAGTGCTGCGGGAACTGTTGCGGCGACGACGGCTGCGGCTGCGACGGATGCGACTGCGGCTGCAGTTGCTGAGCCGCTCCCGGTCAGTCCTTGAGCTCCGGCGGCGAGATCTGCGAGGTCGCGATCGCCGAACCTGACCCCCGCATCCTCGCCGTCTTCAACGAGGGCTCGGGTTCGGCGGCGTCCGGGTCGGCGACGTCGAAGCGAAGGTGCGGGGCGTACATCATGGTCGTACTCCTTACTGCTCGACGGCATCCCGGGAGACTCGGATGGGCTTGTCAGCTCCCTTCCTCCACAGGGTCTTCTCGTACACCCATGTGCCGTTTCGGCAGGTTTCGAGCGCGATGCCGGTGAGCCGGTCATCCCCGTTGCGTCGGGCGAACAGGGCGAGGCGTTCGCTGACTTCCCTGTCGACGGCTGGCCGGCTGGCGAGTACGCGCGAGTGTCCGAGTACGCCGGGGGTGTAGCTGAAGCGGAACGAGGCCACGGTCATACTCCTCACTTCTCGTTGGGGGTCGGGCGATAGTCGTGAATCCAGTTGCTGTACTCGTCACTGGGGTCCAGGAGGACGTTCACGGCGGTTTGCCCTTCCGGACGGATGTCCCACTGCACGTTCGTCACGAGCCAGTAGCTCTCTGCTCGTTGTCCGTTTCCACGAGGAACGAGTCACCGATGCGGGGGACGGCCGGAAGAACGATGGTGCGGTCCTCGTCGCCGAGGAAGAGTGTGACTTCGACGCTGCCTGCGGGTTGGACTGCGTGGGCGGGTCCGATGACGGCCACGGTTCGTCCGTGTCGGGTGAGTGCGGTTGTCTGCCCTGTGGTGCGGGCGTGGTCGGCGATGTCGCCGAGTCGGGCTCGGGCAGCTTCGATACCGATGGCCTTCTCCATGAAGAAAGCTCACGGGCCTTAAGGAATGGATTGCAATAGGGTCTGCCGATCTCAACGGCGCACGCCGCCCGTGGCCTGCGAGACCCTCTGCAGGCGCGGATTGGCGTTGCCGCAGCGTGGTACGACGAGCACCACGCCCGCGAGTACGCGCGACTGATCGCCCCGCCCTGATCCTCCTCATGACCGTGGGCTTCGGGCTGATCGAGTTCCTGAGCCGCGGCGCGGTTGAAGCGACGATCCGCCATTACCAGGAGGTTGGGCTCCTCCTTTCGAGCCGCTGTCGCGGGTTGCGGCAGGTGAGCGCGTCGAGCGTCGATACCAGCCGCCGTAGTCGGCCGCGGCCGCTTCCACGTCTTCCGTGCGGATGCCGCAGTCCATCATCACGCAGCAGCAGGTGACCAGGACACTCTCAGGCGACGGAGAAAACGCCCGGCGGCCCCAGCTCGGTGGTGTTCAGGGCCCGCTGCCCGGTCGCTGCATGCTCACCCGGGGGCCAACCCGGCGGAGGCTTCTGGACCCCGTCGCCGGGCGGCGATGGCGACCAGGGTGTGCGAAGTGACCACCCAGTCCGCGCCGCCTCGTCTCATCTCCCGCATCGTGGGTGTAGCCGAGAAATCGGACGCCCGCCGCCCGCGCCGCCACCAGGTCGGTGAGCTGGTCCCCGACCATGAGGACGTGGGAGGGGGTCACACCCTTCAGGCACTTCAGCGCGCGGCACAACGAATCGGGGTGCGGCTTCATATGGCGCGGCTCATGCGGATCCCGGCCGCAGACATCCACGAACTTCGACTGGAGCTGCTTGTGCTTGAGGTACTCCCACACGGGACCCTCAGCGTTGTTGCTCACCACCACCAGACGCTTGCCGAGAGCGGTCAGCGCGTTCAGCAGCGGTTCGAGGTCCGGGGCGGCCTTGGCGGAGGCGACGGCGGCGTATTCGTGCCGCGTGACAATTCTGTGTGCCTCTTTGAGCGGCCTGCGACTGAGGGTGACCGGTGACATCCGGTCGTACATGGTCCTGAGCGCCAGGAGGATGCCGTGCGAGTCGTCGCAGTCCTCGACCGCCTGGTCCAGTACGCCCCACTCCCCGCGCGCCATGTCCTTGACTTCCTTGGCGATGGGCGCCGTCGGCGTCGTGCCGAACAGGTCACAGATGGTGCCGTCGAAGTCGACGAGCACCGCACCCCCGTCATCCAACAGCCTTCGCAGGGCCTCTTGTTGACCGGGTTCATCAGGTTCGCCGCTCGCGGGCTTCTTGGTCGTCACCCAGCCAGTGTGGACCACCTGAGCCTGTACGCCTTTCGTGTGCGCCTGCCTACCTTGCTGGACGTCCGCAGGGAGGCCGAGTTCGGTCCGCACAACCGTGAGAGCTTGCGGCCTTCGCGCTGGCCGGGTCAGCGGTGGGGGCGCCACCGCGTGAATATGCACTGGTCATCGCCTGCGCCGAGGCTGAATGGCAGGCCGATGCGGTTGAGGGAGACCGTCTCGCCTGGGGCGTGGGTGGTGTAGCCGCAGCGGATGTAGAAGGCGGCCAGGTCGCGCCGCGCACTCGGCGCCGGGGCGCGGTGCCGGGCACCAGTATGGCCCGCCGAAAGAATGTGCGCGGGGATGTCGATCCAGGCAGGCTCTGCACGACGCAGGGGTGAGAGAACGACATCAACACGAGAGGTGAAGGCCATGCCCAAGGTCCGCGTACACAACGTGACGATCTCCCTTGACGGCTTCGCGGCCGGCGCGAACCAGCGACTGGACGCCCCGTTCGGCGACGGCGTTGGCTGGGGTGACGACCTGCACAGCTGGTTCGTCTCCGCGACGGAAGACTCCGCCGCGGGGAAGACCGGAATCGATGTCGACTACTTCGTCCGCGGCGAGCAGAACATCGGCGCCACGATCATGGGACGGAACATGTTCGGGCCGCAGCGCGGGCCGTGGGAGGACGAGTCCTGGCAGGGCTGGTGGGGCGACAACCCGCCCTACCACCACGACGTTTTCGTACACACCCACCATCTGCGCCCGACGCTGGAGATGGCCGGCGGAACGACCTTCCATTTCACCGATGAGTCGCTGGAGACGGTGCTCCAGCGCGCGTTCGACGCCGCGGGCGGCAAAGACGTCCGGATCGGCGGCGGCGCGGCGGTCATCCAGCAGTATCTGCGCGCCGGGCTGATCGACGAGCTCCACCTGGTGATCGCGCCGATGCTCATCGGGCGCGGGGAGCGGCTGCTCGACAATCTGGGTGACGGGATCGACGGCTACCGGGTGTCCGAGCTGGTCGGCTCGCCGACCGTCACGCACGCGGTGCTGGTCCGCCGCTGACGCGCGGGGTCAGGGTTCGTCGGGGTGGGTGTGCTGCCGCGCCCGCCTCGGTGGTTCGTCGTCGTGGTCTTGGCCCTCGTCGCTGCGCGGCGGGCAGTCGGCTGGCGCCGTCGGCGTACGGGCTCAGTGGGTGTGCCGGCCCCGACCCCGTGTGGGGGCGGGGCCGGCCATTCGGTCGGGGCGCTGGTGTCCGGACATCCGACAGCGACTACCGCGTCACCTTCGACCAACCGCCGGAACCACTCGACACCCTCCCGCAGCAACTGGCGTTCGATGACTTCGTGGAACCGACCTCCTGAGACACCACAGAGTCGCGGTCTCGGGAACGACGGTCACCTGATATTGATCTTGTCCAGGTGGAGAGGTGGTTTAGCGCCGGTTTAGTGAGCAGTGCGATGTGACCTTCGTCCTCGACCCGTCGTCCGCCGAGATCGGGTACCGCGTTCGCGCCGCGTACACGGAGTACGACGACCCCGGCGAGAGCGAGACGCTCCACGCCGATCTGGGCAGCGTCGAGTTTCTCCGAATCTCCGGCTACGGCACGTGGGCCCAGACGGGCCTGGCCGCCGCCTTGCGCACAGCTGCTGACCTGCTCGACGCCGCTGAAACAGGCTGATGCCGAAGCGGCCGGCGGGCAGGGCCCCGCAGGTGCGTACGGTGCCGACTGCGTGCCGCTTCCGCGTCCGGCCCACGCCTGCTACCACCCTGCTACCATGCGGTGTGACTTCCATGAAGAAGCAGACGCAGGTCCGGCTGGAAGAGGACGTGCTCGCGGCCGGCAAGGCTGCCGCGGCCGCCCGCCGACTGGACTTCAACAAGTACGTGGAGCGGCTCATCATCGAGGACACCACCGGAGCCCGCGCCGCCGGTATGGGTGCGGCCCAGCGGCTCATCGATGAGCACGGCACGTTTCTCGACGATCTGGAGCGGCAGCTCGACGCCCCGTACGCCGAGCCGCATCCGGGCGCTGCCGCGTGATCCTGCACGTCGACGAATCCTGG
Source organism: Streptomyces pseudoechinosporeus (assembly GCF_054783935.1). Taxonomy (NCBI): domain Bacteria; kingdom Bacillati; phylum Actinomycetota; class Actinomycetes; order Kitasatosporales; family Streptomycetaceae; genus Streptomyces; species Streptomyces pseudoechinosporeus. The sequence goes on along the minus strand of NZ_BAAGPS010000070.1, from coordinate 9,321 downwards.
ATCCTCGAGGTGGCGGAACGGGCCGGTCACCGCGACCCGGCCGCCGACGATTATGGCCTGCCCATCGCAGCAGTCGCCCGCCACCGCGGCGAACTCCTCGATCATCCCGTCTACGACGGCCCCTACGCCCGGGCCGCCGCCCTGGTGCACACCCTGGGCCGCTGCCGCTGGCTGGAGCGCTCCAACCTCACCGTCGCCTGCGCGGTCGCCGTCATGTACCTCGAGGCCAGCAACATCCCCGTCAACCCCACCCGCGAACAGCTCACCGCACTCGCCCACGAGCTGAACAACCCGCGCTGCACCGCCGCCCGGATCGCCACCTTCCTGCGCACCTGGAAACCCTGATCCCGAACCGGTTAGTGATCGCCTCAGGTCACGCCAGCTCATTCACCTGGTCGCCTGGGGCATGTCGGCCGCGGCGTCACCGAAGATGTGAGGTACGGCGTTCTGGAGGTCGGCGAGCCCCTGCTCGGTCAGGCAGTCCAGCAGCGTGATCGCCTCAACGCAGGTCGTTCCCGGCCTCAACAGCGTCCACGTGCTCGTCACAGTACGGGCCGTCCGCAACACCGGGCGGAGCTGACCTTAAGCTCCGTCCGGTGGAGACGTACTGGATCGTCACGGTGGCCGTCGTGTGGGGTGCTGGGGCGGGCCTGCTCATACCGCGCGCCGCGTACCGGCTTTCCGTGCCGCCCGATGAGCCGTGGCGGGCAGTGTGTCCTGCCGGACACCCCTTCGCCGGTGCCGGGAACGGATGGCTGGGGCGGGCCCGCTGCGCCGACGGCGACTCGTACGGCCCCAGCACGCCCGTCCTCGCCGCTGCCTCAGCCGTGGCCTGCGCCGTACTGGCGGCCGCCGTCGGCGCCCGCCCCGAACTGGTGGTCTGGCTGCTGCTCGTCCCGGTCGGGGTGCTGCTCGCCGTCGTCGACTTCGTGGTGCACCGGCTGCCCGACGTGGTCACGCTGCCGCTCGCGGCGTCGGCTCTCATCCTGCTCGGCGGGGCCGCGCTGCTGCCCGGTGCCGGCGGTAGCTGGAGGACCGCGCTGCTCGGTTCCCTCACGCTTGGGGCCTGCTCCTTGCTGCTGTTCCTGATCAATCCCAAGGGCTTCGGCTTCGGCGATGTGAAGTTCGCCCCTGCGCTCGGGGCCGTCCTGGGCTGGTACGGCTGGGGAATCCTGCTCATCGGCACGTTCGCCGGATACCTGTTCGGTGCGCTGTACGGCGTCGGTCTCATCCTCGCGCGCCGCGCCGGCCGCAAGTCAGCGATCCCGTTCGGCCCGTTCCTCATCGCTGGAGCGTTCGCCGGAGTGCTCCTGGGCTCCCTCGCTCTGTGAACCTCGGGGGCTGCTCGCCGGTGTGACTAATGTGGCGTGCCATGGGCATACGCGCTCTGCCCGTCTTTCAGCGGGACGGGTGGGCCTTGTCTTGCCAGCGCACACGGTCCGGGCGAGTAGGTATGCGAGCGATCTGGTTATGCAAGAGCGGGATGAGACGATCGGCGGCCCGATCGGGGAGCGCTTGGCGGCCTGGCGGGTACACCGGAGACTGTCCCAGGAGGATCTGGCGTCCCGGGCGGGCCTGGAGGTCGGCTATGTCGCCAGCCTGGAGACGGGCGCTGATTGGATGGACCGCCGCGGCCGGCTGGCCGCCCTGGCCGGAGCGTTGCGGCTGGACGTATCAGATCTGACTGGGCAGCCCTATCCGCCGAGTGGAGCTGACCACGCGGCCGTACGAGCGGTCGCGTTCCACCTGCGGCGCCGCGTTCTGCGGGGGACCTGGGGACATCACCCGGCCCGCTGCTCGATGAACTGGCACAACGGGTCCAAGACGCCGCAACGGCCGACGCCGCAGGAGACGAGCACCGTCTCGCCCGCGCACTGCCCGAGTTGATCGACGCGGCAGACCTTGCCGTCGCCGCAGCAGCACCGCCCGAGCACGAGGAGGCGACCCGCCTCCGGGTGCAGGCCCACGTGCTGGGCGCCGGGCTGCTGCGACGGCTGGGGTATAAGGACCTGGCCTGGATGTTGCTCCACCGCGCCCGGCCCGGCGCCCGGGAGCCCCTTTTGGTGCTGGTCGAGGAGGTACAACTGCTGATCGACCTCGGCCTGCCCGAGTACGCTCTGGCCCGCGCCGAGCGTGCCCAAGACGCCGGGGCGGGGCAGGAGTTGGTCCCCCTGACCGCTCTGGCGCAGGTCATGGCCGGTCGCCGACGAATCGCCGAGCAGCTCCTGGACACGGCCGCTGCGCAGGCCGCGAGCGCACGGGACCTGGCCACGGTGGACGCCGCCCGCGCTGCCGTCGCCGTCGAGTGCGGCGACTCCGAAGAAGCCGGCGACCATGTCCGCGGGGTGGATCAGGGACTGCTCGACGGCGCTCGTCGGTCCGGTTTGCTGGTGGTCGCCGCAGCCGCCGCAGCCCGGCAGGACCATACGGAGCAGGCCACGGCCCGGCTTCTCGAGGCCGATGCCGTGGCACCGTTGCGGCTGCGGCTCGATCCTTTGGCCCGGGACCTGGTCGCCGCGCTCGCTGTACGAACCGCCGGCACCTCGCAGGCCGCTGAGGTGGGGAATCTGGCCGAGCGCGCGGGGCTGCGGTGACACCGCCCGTGTTAACGGGAACCACCTCGGTGGGCGGGTGGACCGCCCTAGGCTACGGCTGAGACACGGAGTTGGGCGGGGGATCATGAACGAAGAGCAAGCCCGGAAGATCGGCAAGCGCCTTCGGTCAGCCCGCCTGCAGCGGGGGATGAGTCTGCGCACACTCGCGGGCAAGGCCGACGTGTCGATGGGCTACCTATCGATGGTGGAGAACGGACACCGGCTGTTAGACCGCTCCAGCCTGATCACCGCGCTCGCTGACGCCCTGCAGATCGCCCCGTCCGAGCTGACCGGCCAGCCCTTCGCTCCGGTGGACCCGAACGCGAGCGCAGCCCACGAGGCGATCCCGGCGCTGCGCCTGGCGCTGATGGGGATCACCATGGCCACCCCGCCGGACCTTTGCCCGCCCCAGGTTCCGACGGCCGTACTGGCCGAGCGCGTCGCGCAGGCCAACCGGCTGTACCACGCCGCCGAATACGGCACCCTCGCCGCCGGCCTGCCCACCCTGCTGACCAATCTGCACGCCGCCGTTGAGGCCGCTGATGGGCTGGCCCGGCACGAGCTGCTGAAACTGCTGGCGGACGCCTACCACCCGGCCTGCACCCTTCTGCTGAAGAACCTGGGCTACACCGACCTGGCGTTCATCGCCGTCACCCGCGCCGCCGAGGCGATCACGGAGCTGGACGACCCGGTCTACTCCGCCCTGTCCGGCTTCTTCCACACGCACGTGCTGATGTCCGCGGGCAGCCCCACCCAGGCCCTCGCTCAGGCCACCGCCGCTGCCAACACGCTGGAAGCACATCTGCACAGCGCGGACGCGCACGCGCTGCTCGGTGAGCTCCACCTGATTTCCGCCACCTCCCTCACCCAGGACCGGCACCGGGCCGGCAACGCCCGTGCCGAGGAGGTCCGAGGCCACCTCGCCGAGGCCTCCGATCTCGCCGGCCGCATGGGCGAGACGCGGGCCTGGCACCTCAACTTCGGCCCCACCAACGTCGGCATCCACGAGGTGAGCCTGAACACCGACCTCGGCCTGCATGGCAAGGCCGTCACCGCCGGGCACGCGGTACACCCTGAGGTCCTGGACGAGGCCCCCGGCCGGCAGGCCGCCTACCACGCCGACCTGGCCCGCTCCTTGGCCCACCTGCGCGGCCGGGAAGCCGATGCGGTCTCCTCCCTGCTGACCGCCGAGCAGATCGCCCCCAGCGCATCCACGCCAGCGCGCCGGTGAGGAGCACGGTCGAGTACCTCACCGACCGGCCGCTGCCCGCGCACGTCGCACGGGACCTGCGAGGCCTCGCCCACCGCATCGGCCTGCCGAACTGATCGACGGCACGCCCGGCCGGACGCACGGCGCCCGCACACCGAACACCGGATCCGCATGCGACAGCACGCTCGGACGTCCTCGCACACGTGGTCCCCGCAGGACTGCTGAACGGGACGTACGGCCCGGCGCGACTCCCGGGTGCGTGGGTTCACTGTCGTGAACACCCCTATGTACTAACGCACTTACCTTCAGTGACGGGCCGGGTAGGTCCCGCCCAGAGAGGGTGAGGCACGCGATGACCAGCGCTCCGGTGCGTCACGACTTCCCGGTGATCTCCACACCCGGGCACGTCCCGCTGGCCCGCCACGAGACCGCCAAAGTGCTCACCGACTGGGGCCTGCCCGACGAGCTGGTGGACACCTCCTGTCTGATCATCACCGAACTCGTCACGAACGTCGTACGGCACGCCTCCGTCGTGTCGCCCACCGCCACCGTCACCCTCGCCGTCGACGAGACGGGCAACCTCGTGCTGACCGTCGCGGATGCCCACCCGTTCAAGCCCAGGCCTCTGATGGCCGCGCACGACTTCGGAGGCCGGGACGCCGCGATCTGGCTGACGGCCGTCGAGTACGCGCGGGAACACCCCGAGGAGACGGTCTACTTCGTCAGCCGGAACACGAAGGACTTCGGCGACGGAACGGCGTACCCGCCGCTGATGGACCAGGACCTGGAGGGGCCCTGGCTCACATTCGGTGGTGACTGAGCGTGGTGGCGGGTCGTTGGCATGACGTGCGAAATGTCAACGAGCTTGTGAGCACGGTGTTTTCGGGGCTGGGTCCCCTGGTCATCGAGGAGGTGGTCGACGAAGGGAAGGAGATCTTGGTACGGGCGCGGACACCGGAGGACTCGGTGCCGTGCCCGAGCTGCGGGGCGTTGTCCGGGCGTGTGCACGGTTATCACAGGCGGACCGTGGCCGACGTGCCGGTGGACGAGCGGCGGGTGGTGGTCCGTGTGCGGGTGCGGCGCCTGGTATGTCCCACGCGCGGCTGCCGTCACACCTTCCGCGAGCAGGTGCCCGGGCTGCTGGAGCGATACCAACGGCGTACCGCCCGTCTGACCAGGCAAGTCAAGGCTGTGGTCAAGGAGTTAGCGGGCCGGGCGGGGGCACGTTTGCTGGCGATCCTCGCTGTGGGCGTCTCGCGTCATACTGCCCTGCGCGCTCTGTTGCGCATCCCGTTGCCCACCGGGCGGGTGCCCCGCGTGATCGGTATCGACGATTTCGCTCTGCGCCGGCGTCACCGCTATGCCACCGTGGTGATCGACGCCGAGACCCATGAGCGGATCGACGTGCTGCCCGACCGCACGGCCGACACCCTGGAGGCGTGGCTGCGTGCTCATCCGGGCGTCGAGGTCGTGTGCCGCGACGGCTCCGCGACCTATGCCGAGGCCATCCGCCGTGCCCTGCCCGACGCGGTGCAGGTCGCGGACAGGTGGCAGTGCGCCATGAGGCGCCTTGTCGTATCCCCGATTGAGTCGGGAAGAATTTGGAGGGAGATTCTTGGGTCTGATGGCTTACCCAATCCGGAAACGGTGATGGGGACCGCAGCATGCCAGAAAATCGACGGCCGGGCTCAGGTATCAGGGACGGAGCGTCGAGGGACCCGCGTGACACGGTGAAAGCTGGATTGCCTGAACCCCAATCTCCAGAAGACTGAAGGTCAAGTCCGTCGGAAAGATACCTGACACCGACGCCGCACCCTGCGACGGCTTAGTGCCATGGCTGACGCAACCTCCAGGGTGCGGAGCGATGCCCAGTGAGGGAATTCAAGGAGATGAGTGGGGCACCTACATCACGCTAGGACGTACGACAAGGACGAACATGGGATCGCCTACGGGAGGAGATCTTCCTACGGCGACGGAGGCCCCGTAGTAGTCGCCGGAGTCACGACCGGCCAAGGAGGACGGGAAAGCCGTCCGCATCGGGCGAAGGGGGCCAGGTGATCGGACACACAGAGTCGGGAGGTATGCGAAATGCAGAGCGCCGAAACGGTGCTGGGTGTCCTCCGTGAACGCGGCAGGCGTGGCCTGCCGTGCAATGAACTGTATCGGCAGCTCTTCGATCCGCAGTTGTATCTGCTGGCCTACGGACGTCTGTGCTCCAACAAGGGAGCGATGACGCCCGGGGTCAATGGGGAGACCGTGGACGGCATGTCGCTGGGCAAGATCGAGCACGTCATCGACGCGCTGCGCCACGAGCGGTACCGGTGGAGCCCGGCTCGCAGGGTCTACATCCCGAAGGGGCGGGACAGCATAAAGCTGCGCCCGCTCGGCCTGCCTCCCTGGAGCGACAAGCTCGTCGGCGAGGTGATCCGCCTGCTGCTTGAGGCGTATTACGAGCCGACGTTCTCCGACTCCTCGCACGGGTTCCGTCCCCGCCGGGGCTGCCACACCGCGTTACGCGATGTGGTCAACACCTGGACCGGGACGGTCTGGTTCATCGAGGGTGACATCGCTCAGTGTTTCGACCGGCTTGACCATGAGGTCATGCTGCGGATCCTGGGCGAAAAGATCTGCGATAACCGGTTCCTACGGCTGATGCGGAACATGCTCAGGGCCGGATACATGGAGGACTGGGTCTGGAACGCCACGCACAGCGGCAGTCCGCAAGGCGGAGTTGTTTCACCCATCCTGTCCAACATCTACCTGCACAAGATGGACGAGTACATCGAGAAGGTTCTTATCCCGGAGTACACCCGGGGGAAAGTCAGGAAGCCGAACCGCGCCTTTCACCGGGTGTGGGCGGCAATGGCAAGCGCCCGCAAGCGCGGCGACCACACCAAAGTGCGGGAACTGCGCAAGCAACTCCACAGCATGCCCAGCATGGATACTCAGGATCCCGGCTACCGGCGGCTGCGATATGTGCGTTACGCCGATGACACCCTCCTCGGGTTTGCCGGACCAAAGGCGGAAGCCGAGGAAATCAAAGAGCGCTTGGCACGGTTCCTGCGGGATGATCTCAAGCTGGAACTGTCGCCGGAAAAGACTCTCATCACGCACGCCCGGACCGGGGCGGCAAGGTTTCTCGGCTACGACATCACCGTGCTTCACAACGACCGCAAGGTCTCCGGCAGACGACGCTCTGTCAATGGGACTATCGGTCTGCGTGTCCCTCGTTCGGTGGTATCCGCCAAGCAGGCCCAGTACAAGGAGCGCGGGAAACCCGCGCGTCGGCCCGAGCTGCTGAACCAGGACGACCACGTCATCCTCAGCACCTACGGGTCGGAGTACCGCGGCATCGTCCAGTACTACCTGCTGGCCGGCGACGTCTTTCGACTCGCCCGGCTGCAATGGGTCATGGAGACCTCGATGCTGATGACGCTCGCCAACAAGCACCGCTCGTCGGTGTCGAAGATGGCTCGCAAGTACGCGGCCACCATCGAGACGCCGCACGGGCCGCGCAAGTGCTTCGAGGCCCGCGTCGAACGCACCGGCAGGAAGCCGCTGGTCGGACGGTTCGGCGGGATCCCGCTGCGACAGAACAAGAAGACGGTCATCACCGACCGTCGGCTGGCCCCGGTCAACACCAAACGCAAAGAGCTGGTCACCCGACTCCTCGCCGGGCGGTGCGAGGCATGCGGACGCATTGACGAGGTGGAAGTCCACCACATCGCCAAGCTCGCCGACCTCGGACGATCCGGGAACCGGCCGCCGTGGGCAGATCTCATGGCCGCACGACACCGCAAAGCCCTCGTGGTCTGCGGAAGTTGTCATGCGGACATCCACGGTGCAAGACCTGTGCCAGCACTCACGGAGTAGTCACCGGAGAGCGACGTGCGGCGAAAGTCGCATGCGTCGTTCGGGCTGGGGGCCGTGGGAAAAGGGCCTGCTCAGCAGGCACCTCGCCGACGGCCCACCAGTACCCTGTGGCACAACCTGTGCGAAGCCGCCCTGAGCGAGGTGAAGGCACACAGCACCTGCTGGGCCGCCGTGCTGGACGCGCCCCTGTATGACGGGCCCCGCGCACAGACCACTCTGGAGCGCTGGCACCAGGTCCACGACCTGCTCAACCAGGGCGTGGGCCTGCTCGAATGCGCCCGCCGCCTGCAACTTGCCCTGAACACCGTCAAACGCTACGCCCGCGCCGACCAGCCCGAGCGGATGCTCCGCGTCCCCAAATACCGGGCCGGCCTCGTCGACCCCTACCGCGAGCACCTGCGAAAACGCCGGGCCGAAGACCCCGCCGTCCCCGTCAGGCACCTCTTCGAAGAGATCAAGGCCCTCGGGTTCACCGGCTGCCTCAACCTCCTGCACAAGTACATCAACCAAGGCCGCGCGGACGCCGACCGCAGCCACATCTCTCCGCGCCGGCTCGCCCGGATGATCCTCACCAGGCCCGACAACCTCAAGGCCGAGCATCACGACCTCCTGGCCCGGCTCACGGCCGCCTGCCCCGAGATGACCCAACTGGCCGCCCACATCCGGGCCTTCGCCCAGCTCCTGATGCCCGCCCAAGAGAACATCGACGCGCTCGAGGACTGGATCACCCAGGTCCGCACAGTCGATCTGCCTCATCTGCATGCCTTCGCCCGGGGCCTGGAGCGGGACCACGACGCCGTCATCGCCGCTCTCACGCTCCCGTACAGCAACGGCCCCACCGAGGGCGTCAACACGAAGACCAAGCTGATCGCGCGGCAGATGTACGGCAGAGCAGGCTTCACCCTCCTCCGCCACCGCATCCTCCTCGGCTAACGTCGATACCCTCTGTCACCACCGAATGTGAGCCAGGGCCGCTCGTTTGACGGACCCGGCGACCGACGCGCCTGAAGGCATGAACGAGATCACCGGCATCGTCGCTGACGGCCTGGAGAACAAGGGCTGGGTGATCCGCGTCGTCGAGGTCGCCCCCCGCATGGCCCGTCTGCTCGCCACCGATTCGGCAACCGGCGCAGCCTGCGAGCTCGACATTCTCAAAGAGATCTTCCACAGGCCTCCCACGCTGACGGACGCCGGTCCCACGCTGTCCCGGGACGACGCCGTTGGCCTGAAGGTCCGCGCCCTGCACGACCGTGGCTTCCCCCGCCGCGGGAACCACGGGGGAGGCCGGCGATGCGGTCGGGCACGGGCGGAAGTTCGATCATCGGGTCATCTTGGTCGTCATCGCGGAACCCGACGAGGCCGGCCGGAGCGAGTGGTACCGGCTGTCGGAGCTGACCTGACCGGCCGCCTCGTAAGGCGCGCCGCATCAGGGTCAACCGGTGAGTGCCTGTCCGTGGGCGTCGATCGGCGGTGGCAGTGACCGGAGGTCCCGGCCGGGAAAACGCCGACAATCGACGGCAACCGGTTGCCATGAGATGACCGAGTCGACCCCTCAATTGTTTTCGAAAACTGGTCATTGCTCTTGACTCAGACATCCGTGCGACCGCAAGATCTGGCCACCGTATCCGCCCTCATCTGCACGAC
>NZ_BAAGPS010000069.1:0-85246 GCF_054783935.1 Streptomyces pseudoechinosporeus | reverse complement strand
GCCGGTGCGTCGTATGCCCGTCGCTTAGGTTCTGTCTCAGGCCACCAGGACCGTGTACCAGCAAAGGGCCGTATGCCCCGCCTGCGACGGGCTGACGCACCGGCCCACGGCCCCGACCCACCCACCGGACCCAAAGGGGCGCAGGGAACGACGCGAGCAACCACCCACAACCGACCGGCAGCCGACAACGAACCCACCCGCCCAACCGCCGGAGGCAACCCGTATGACCACCCGTCCGCAGGCCGGAAACGGCGAGGGCCCGTCCGCCGCGGCGGCCCGGCTCACCGGTCGCCCGGTCACCGGTGAGCGCCGACTGTCCGGCGCACTCGCCGAAGTCACCCTGGACGGTGGACAGTTGGTGGTGGTCAAGCGCGGTGACGCCCCGGACGCGGTACGGGCCGAGGCCGCGGGGCTGCACTGGCTGACAGACGCCGGCACGGTCCGCATCCCGGCCGTGCACGGCCACGACGGGCGCTGGCTGGTGACCGACCGCGTCCCGTCCGGGCGCCCGAGCGCGCAGGCCGCGGTCCGGTTCGGCCGCGACCTGGCCGCCCTGCACGCCACGGGCGCGCCCGAGTTCGGTGCCCCACCACCCGGCGGCCCCGAGGACGCGTACATCGGCCTCGCCCCGATGCGCAACGTCCCCGGCACCGACTGGCCACGCTGGTACGCCGAGCACCGCGTGCTGCCGTATCTGCGCCGAGCGGTCGACGACGGCACGCTGCACCGGGCCGAGGCGACCGTAGTCGAGCGCGTCTGTGAGCGACTGCCCGAACTTGCCGGCCCCGCCGAGCCGCCCGCCCGACTGCACGGCGACTTGTGGAACGGCAACGTGCTGTGGGGCGCCGACGGACACGCCTGGCTGATCGACCCGGCCGCGCACGGCGGCCACCGGGAAACCGACCTGGCCATGCTCCACCTGTTCGGCTGCCCCCATCTGGACCGAGTGCTGGACGGCTACCAGGACGCGGCGCCGCTCGCCGACGGCTGGACGGACCGCGTGGGCCTGCACCAGCTCTTCCCCCTGCTCGTACACGCCGTACTGTTCGGCCGCGGCTACGCCGAGCAGGCCCTCGCGGCGGCCAGGTCGACCCTGGCGGGGTGACCGGCCACCGCCTGCATCAGGCCGACCAGGATCATGTACGAGACCCCGGTCAGCCGGCCGCCTGGCTGCTGTCCCGGAGGTCGCCCCAGCCGTGCCAGCGGTCGATCTCGATCCAGGCACTGACCCGGGCGCGGGACCGTTGCGGATACGGGCGCCCGCCGTAGTGCCGGGACAACCGGTCGATGTCGGCCAGGCCCTCGTCGTCGTGCATCTCCATCACCCGGCCGATGAGCGTGATGTGTGTGTACCAGTTGCCCTCGTCGAGCACCGTCAGCGTGACGCGGGGATCGTTGCGCAGATGGTCGAGCCGCTTGCGGCCCTCGTCCATGTTGACCAGCACTCGCCCGTCGTCCCAGAGGTACCAGGTGGCCGTGGACACCGGCTGCCCGTCGGACCGCACTGTGGCGATGACAGCCGGGTTGGGCTTCTTCAGCATCTCGACGGCGGCCCCGGGGAGTGGCGGCTTCGACATGAGCTCTCCTCTGCTTTCTTCGGCGTAGCGATCTTCGCGTTCCTCATATGGTGCACGGCCACGTGATGCCGATCCACGGGCTGCGGCCCCACGCTGCCACCACGTTTGCCTCCCGCGCAGGGGGAACGCGTCACGGTGACGGAGCCAGGAGAGGAGCCGATCATGAGTAGTGCAGCCGGACTGCGGGTCGTCGTCACCGGTGCCACCGGGAACGTGGGCACCAGCGTGATGCGTCTTCTGAGCGAGGATCCGCAGGTGGACTCTGTACTCGGCATCGCGCGCAGGCTGCCCGACGGGCCGTCGGTGCCGTCGGCCGAGTGGGCCGCGGTGGATCTGACGGCCGAATCCGAGTTGACCAAGCGCTTCGAGGGAGCCGACGCCGTCGTCCACCTGGCCTGGAAGCTCCAGCCCGCCCGGGACCCGGCGGTCACCTGGCGCACCAATGTGCTCGGTAGCGTCAAGGTGTTCCACGCGGCGGCCGCGGCCAATGTGCCCGCGCTGGTGTACGCCTCCTCGGTGGGCGCCTACTCGCCGGGCCCGAGGGAGCGTGCCGTGGACGAGTCCTGGCCGACGCACGGCTGGCCGGAAGCGGCGTACTGCCGTGAAAAGGCCTATGTGGAGCGCGTGTTGGACACCTTCGAGTACGAGCGGCCGGAGACCCGCGTCGTCCGTATGCGGCCCGCCTTCCTCTTCAAGGAGGAGTCGGGGAGCCAGCAGCGCCGTCTGTTCGCCGGGCGCTTCAAGCCCGGTCCGCTGGCCCGGCCCGAGCTCCTTCCCGTGCTGCCCGACGTCCGCGGTCTGCGCGTACAGGCGCTGCACACCGAGGACGCGGCTCAGGCGTACCGGCTCGCCGTGACGAGCGATGTCCGTGGCGCGTTCAACCTGGCGGCCGAACCGCCGCTGGACGCCGAGGTGTTGGGTGAGCTGTTCCACTCCCGGCTGGTGCGGATGCCCCGCAAGGCGGCGCGTTCCGCGCTCGCCGCGGCCTGGGGCCTGCACCTGGTGCCCGCCTCGCCGCAGCTGTTCGACGCGGTGCTGCGGCTGCCCCTCATGGACTGCACCCGGGCCCGCCACGAACTGGGCTGGCGGCCGCAGTACACCGCGATCCAGGCGGTCGAGGAAGTCCTGCAGGGCATGCGCGAGGGCGCCGGCGAGGAGACCGCTCCGCTGGCCGGCCAGAAGGTCGGCTGACCCGGCCCGCCGGCGGGTGAGCCTCGCGAAGGCGGGTACTCGGCGAGCGCCCGGGGCGACGACGAGCAGCCCACGACCGAGCAGCCGACGAGCATCGGTGAAGGGAGCGCACGATGAGGGCCGTGACCTGGCAGGGCAAGCGCGAGGTACGGGTGGAGACCGTGCCCGTCCCGGAGATCGAGGAACCGACGGACGCGATCGTACGCATCACCTCCAGCGGACTTTGCGGTTCCGACCTGCATCTGTACGAGGTGCTCACCCCGTTCATGACACCAGGGGACATCCTCGGGCACGAGCCCATCGGCGTGGTCGAGGAGGTGGGCTCCGCGGTGAAGGGGCTGAAGCCCGGCGACCGGGTCGTCGTGCCCTTCCAGATCGCCTGCGGGCACTGCTGGATGTGCGGCGCCGGGCTGCCGACGCAGTGCGAGACCACCCAGGTGCACGACTCGGGCATGGGCGCGGCGCTGTTCGGCTACACCAGGCTGTACGGCGGCGTGCCGGGCGCCCAGGCCGAGTATCTGCGGGTCCCGCAGGCCCAGTTCGGGCCGATCAAGGTACCGGACGGGCCGCCCGACGACCGCTACGTCTATCTCTCGGACGTCCTGCCGACGGCCTGGCAGGCCGTGCAGTACGCCGACATCCCGCCCGGCGGCTCCGTCGCCGTCCTCGGCCTCGGACCGATCGGCGACATGTGCTGCAGGATCGCCCGGCTCCAGCGGGCCGAGATCGTCATGGGTGTCGACCTGGTGTCGGAGCGGCTGCGCCGGGCGCGCGAGCGGGGCGTGGAGACGTACGACCTGCGGCGGTACGAGGGACGCAAGGAACTCATCGAGGAGATCCGCGACCGGACCGACGGCCGTGGCCCCGACGCCGTGATCGACGCCGTGGGAACGGAGGCCCACGGCAGCCCCGTCGGACGGACCGCCCAGCAGATGTCCTCGATGCTGCCCCGCGCCTGGGCCGCCCGGCTCGCCGAACGGGCCGGCACCGACCGGCTGGCCGCGCTTCTCACCGCCATCGAGCTGGTGCGACGCGGCGGCACGATCTCGCTGAGCGGTGTCTACGGCGGCATGGCCTCGCCGCTGCCGCTGATGACGATGTTCGACAAGCAGATCCAGCTGCGGATGGGCCAGGCGAACGTACGGCGCTGGGTCGACGACATCCTGCCGCTGCTCACCGACGAGGACCCCCTCGGAGTCGACGGCTTCGCCACCCACCGGCTCCCGCTGGAGGAGGCCCCGCACGCTTACGAGATCTTCCAGCGCAAGCAAGAGGAAGCGGTGAAGATCCTCTTCCAGCCGTGAACCCAGCCGTGAATCAGGGAGCCGGGCGGTAGATCAGGACGGCTGATCAGGACGCCGCCGAGCGTACGAGCCAGTCGTACGCGGCGCGCGCCGTGAACTCGCTCTGGCCGTCGCGCAACAGCAACCCGGCCGTGGCGAACGCCGGGTCGTCGGCCTGCGCGGCCAGGTACGGGACCGCGATGCAGCGCATCCCGGCCGCGTGCGCCGCCGCCGCGCCCGGAGCGGCGTCCTCGAGGACCACGCAGTCCGCCGGGGCCGCGCCCAGCCGGCGTGCCGCCTCCAGGAAGACGTCGGGAGCGGGTTTGCCCCGGGCGACCTCGTCGGCCGAGACGACGGTGCGCAGCGAGGCGTCCAGGCCCGTGCCCGCCAGGATCGCCTCGATGGCCTCCCGCGTGGAACCCGAGGCTACGGCCATACGTACGCCCTCGGCGGCCAGCAGCTCGACGAACTTCCGCATCTCCGGATAGACGTGCGTGGCGGTGCGGGCCAGCGCCAGATAGCGCCGGTTCTTCTGCGCGAGCAGTACGTCCCGCGGGGCCTCGATGGCGTACCGCTCCTTCCAGAGCGCGACCGTCTCCGCGGTGCTGATGCCGACGTACCCCTCGAAGTCCGTCCAGGTGAAGTCGGTGACGCCGTGCTCGGCGAGGGTCTGCCGTCCTGCCTCGTAGTAGTTGGGCTCGCTGTCCACGAGCGTGCCGTCGAGATCGAAGATGACCGCGGTGCCGCCGAGAGAGCTCATGGCCTCCAGGATGCCAAGGGCGGGTTATCGGCTGTTGAACTGTTCTCGGCCGCCGATCGGTCTTTTGGCGTCGCCGGTCACTTCCTGGCCGCGCGTCCGACCGCCGCCACGAGCGGCAGCAGCCGGTGCGGCACGCGCTCGCGCAGCGCCACCTCCGTACGCGTGCGGACGACGCCCGGCAGGCTGATCAGCGCCTGGATCACATCCTCCAGATGGGCGTTGTCGCGCGCGACGACCCGGGTCAGCAGGTCACCACCGCCGGTGATCGAGAACGCCTCGATGATCTCCGGTACGGCGGCCAGGGCGTCGCCCACGTCGTCGAGATGGCCCTGGGTGACCTCGATGTGCACGAAGGCGAGCACGGGGTGGCCGAGCGCGGCGGGGGAGAGCGAGGGGCCCGTGCCGGTGATCACGCCGTCCCGTTCCATGCGGTCGAGCCGGGCCTGGAGCGTGCCGCGGGCGATGCCGAGGATGCGGGCGTACTCGCGCACGCTGGTGCGCGGTTGCTCCAGGAAGAGCCGCAGGATCCGGGTGTCGAGTTCGTCCACGGCCATGGTCCGTTGGCTTCCCTGTGGTCTTGGCTGATCGCTCCCGACTGTACCAATGGCCCAGCCGACCACGAGCCTGTTGAGCCACTGTCCTTCTCTTGCTTACCTTGTCGGTATACATGGCGCCGCGAAGCGCCGGACGGCAAGGAAGCCGGATCCGGACCCGCGGCGCCATTCCCATGTGAAAGAAAAGAGGGGGCGGGCTGCCGACGGTGAAGAAGATGTTCATGGCTCCGGATCCGGGCCTGGTACGGCTGCGGGTCTCGCTGCGGGCGGTGCTCGGCGTCGGCCTCGCGGTGACCGCCTGCGAACTCGCCGGGCTGTCGCTGCCCGCCTCGATCACGGGCGGGCTCGCTGCGCTTCTCGCGCTGTTCACGGTCGGCGATGCGACCGTGCGCGGCCAGGCGGTTACCACCGCTCTGCTGCCCGTCGTCGGCTTCCCCGTGCTGGCCCTCGCGACCCTGCTGCACTCGGTGCCGGCCGTGCGCGACGCGAGCTGGCTCGCCGTGGTCTTCTGCGGGGTGTACGCCCGACGCTGGGGGCCGCGTGGTCACGCGCTCGGCATCTTCGCGTTCATGACCTTCTTCATCACACAGTTCCTGCACGCCGTACCCGGTCAACTGCCGCAGCTGTACGCCGCGATGGCGCTGTCGCTGGCCGCCTCCTCGGCCGTGCGCTTCGGCGCGTGGTGCATCGAGCGACGCACCCCGCCGTCGGCGGTTCCCGCCCCGCTCGACGGCCGCGGGCTCGCCCGGCCGACCACCCGGCAGGCCTTCCAGGCCACGGCCGCCTGCGCCTTCGCGATGGCGGCGGGCCAGCTCCTGTCGCATGAGCGCTGGTACTGGGCCGTCGGCACCGCCTGGTGGATCTTCGTCAACACGGCCTCGCGTGGCGAGACGCTGGTACGCGGCTTCCGACGCCTCGTCGGCACGGTCACCGGAATCGCTGCCGGCCTGCTGATCGCCGTACCGCTGCACGGCGCCCCGACGCCCACGGCACTGATCGTCGCCGTGTGCGTGTGGGGCATCTTCTACACCGCGGCGCTCTCGTACAGCTGGATGATGTTCTTCGTAGTGTCAACCGGGCGGATCGCGGCGGTACCGGGCCAGGGGCGTGTTTACGCAGATCAGGCGCGGTTTTCTCAGTGTCGCTTGATGCGCGGGTGTGGGCATCTTCGACAGTCTGTGGGCGGACTGATGCTGACCCATTGCTGACTTTCCTGACTGTGTGTCAGTTTCGTGGGTTGATCGTTTTGGGTGTCAGGGAGATGTCGTGTTGAAGAGGGTGTTCGTTGCGCCGGATCCGGGGCGGCTGCGGTTGCGCAGTGCTGCGCGGGGTGTCCTGGGTGTCGGTCTGGCGGTGACGGTGTCGGACCTGGCCACGCAGTCGCTGCCGGCGGCGATCGCTGGTGGGCTTGCCGCGCTGCTTGCTTTGCTCACGGTGGCCGATGTGTCGGTGCGGGGGCAGGCGGTCACGACGGCGCTGTTGCCGGTGGCGGGTGTCCCGGTGCTGGCTCTCGCGGCTGTATTGCATGATTTCCCGTGGGTGCGGGACGCTGCGTTCGTCGCCGTTCTTGGTGCGGGGATTTATGCCCGCAGGTGGGGGCCGCGGGGGAACGCTCTGGGGATATTCGCGTTCATGATGTTCTTCGCCGCGCAGTTCCTGCACGCGGTGCCGGGCCGGCTTCTGGAGCTTTATGCGGCGGTGGCCCTTTCCCTGCTGGCGTCTTCGGCGGTGCGCTTTGGGCTGTGGTGCTATGAGAGGCGGCTGTCGCCTGCTGCTGTTTCGGTGGTGGCGCCGGACGGTACGGGTTTTGCCCGGGTGACCACGCGCCAGGCGATCCAGGGGATGGCGGGCGGCGCCTTTGCCCTGCTGGTGGGACAGCTGGTGTCGCACGAGCGCTGGTATTGGGCTGTGGGCGCGGTGTGGTGGATCTTCGTGAACACCGCCTCGCGCGGCGAGACTCTGGTTCGGGGCTTCCGAAGGGTCCTGGGCACCGTCATCGGTATCGCCATCGGCCTGGTTCTCGCGGTTCCGCTGGATGGAGCTGGTGCTCCGACCGCGGGGCTCGTCGCGGTCTGCGTGTTCGGCATTTTCTATGCGGCCGCGGTGTCGTATACGTGGATGATGCTGGCGGTGACGGTGATGGCGGGCCTGCTGTATGGGCTGCTGGGGGTGCTCGATCCGGGTCTGCTTGTTCTGCGTGTGATGGAGACAGGGGTGGGGGCGCTCGGCGCGGCGCTCGCTGTGCTGTTGGTGCTGCCGGTGACCACGCATGCCACCACCGATGCGTGGATCCAGCGCGCGTTGCACTGTGTCCATGCCTGCACTTCTGAGGCTGCCGCCCGCCTGGCCGGGTCCCCGGCCGCAGACCCGGCCCGGTATGTCGCTGAGCTGGAACTACTGTTGGGCCGGGTGCGGCTCTCGCTGGCCCCGCTGATACATCCGCTCACCCCGCTGCGGGCCCGCAAAGCGAGGGCCCGCCAGGTCATTGAGCTGCTTGACCAGTGCGCCCAGGAGGTGCGCGGCCTGGCATCGGTTGCTGCGGATCCTGATGCCTCCCACGACGCGAGGCTCGCTGCCGCCTGTTGGCGGGTGGAAGCGGCGGTGGAGGCACTGACCATGCCTGATGCGGTCCGGAGTGAGGTCGACGTGCCCGTTGCCGCAGTGCACCCTTCCGGTGGTGAGCTGGCTCTGGCTCATCTGCATGGTCTGGAGCAGGCGCTGAAAGCACTCGCAGTACCGTTGCGGTGACGCCGTGGCCCGTGGACGCATTGATGCCTGCCGGCTGCGGCGGGCACTGGCCGAAGTGCCACTGCCGCGGGCTGCCGACGGCCGACTGGTCCTGGCCGTCGACGTCACCTGCCGGCTGCGGCCCGACGCCAACACCTCACCGGACCAGGTCTTCGGTCTGGTCCGCGGCGTCACCTGAAGAAGATCTGTTCCCGGCGGCTCGCTGTCGAGGGTGAGGATGAGGCCGGTTTCCCGGTGGGCCTGTTGCTCGCCAACCTCGCCTTCCTGTTGAGCAGGCACACGCTCGATGACAATTGGGCCTGGCGTGTGCCGTTCCTGCTCAGTGCCGTCCTGATCGCCGTGGGCATCTTCATCCGGCTCAAGATCGACGAGTCGCCTCAGTTCGAGGAGCTCAAGGAGTCAGGCCAGGTCGTCAAGAACCGGCTGCTGGAAGTGATCAGGAAGGACTGGCGCAACGTCCTGCGCGCCTTCTGTCTGCGGATCACGGAGACCGCGGGGTACGCCGTCTCGGTCACCTTCGTCCTGTTCTACCTGGACGACGACGAAGCGCCCGACGTCTCCGGCACCACCAGTCTCACCGCCCTGGTGACCGCCGCGGTCCTCGGCGTCGCAGCGACCACGCTCTGGGCCCGCCTGTCGGACCGGGTCGGCCGCCGCCCGGTCTACCTCTTCGGCTGCGTCGTGAGCGTCCGAGGGAACGAGATGTTCGACCACGGCGAGGGGAAGCCGCCGGGCGTGGTGCCGGTGTGGCGGGTTGAACGAGCCGAAGTTGGTGGGCTGGGAAAAGCCGGGGGCTCTTCCCAGCGCCAGGAGACAGCCCAGCATCATCGATCGTTCGTCGGTGGTCGTCTCAACGCCCTTTCGTCATACGGCGGGTGGCACGGAAGGTGCCTGCCGTGGCGGTCTCGGTGGTTTTCGAAGCGAGCGCACTGTGAGCAAGGCAAAAACTGGCGGCCCGTATGGCTCGGTCGGCGACGCCTGCGACAACTGATGGAGTCGCCGATCGGAACACGACCGGCAGAGAGACCTGACGGAGTCCTACTGGTCGGCCTTCCGCCAGCGAGCGCGCAGAGTGAACGCCGCGCCCTTCGGTCGGCGTTCGCGGGTGAATACTCCCTTCTTGTTGCCGTCGACACGGAAGACACCGGGCGCCGTGGCGAAGTCGGCGAAGTTCCAGACCTGCTCGCCGACGACTGCGTCGACACGGTCGAACACCCGGTGATACACGTCGAGTAGTTCGGTCTGATACTCCTCGGTCCACGGGCTGGGTACGACGTTGCGCAGTCCGGGGTAAGCGTCCGCTCCGTACTCGGTGATGACGATGGGCTTGTCGTGCGCGGCCCACTGCCGCAGTTCCGCCTCCAACTCCGTCTCGGCCGCCGCCAGGTCGTTGGGGCCGAAGTACCAGCCGTAGTAACGGTTGAGGAGCACGACGTCGAACAGGTCGGTGACCACGCACTGGTCCGGTTTCCCCATGAGCGCGTTGACGTAGGCGACGGGCCGTGAGGGATCCAGCCGGCGTGCCTCGGCCGCCAGTGGTGCGAAGTAGTCGCGCGCCTCCGGTTGGACGTTGTCCGGCTCGTTGGCGATGGACCACAGCACGACACTCGGATGGTTCTTGTCGCGGGTCACGAGCTCCCTTACCGCCTGCAAGTGCGTCCGAAGGGTGCTCTCACCCACGGTGTCGGGCGAGAACGTGGACACCTTCCGACCGGAGCCGAAAACACCTCCCGCGATGTTCAGGTTCAGGCCGACGGCCGCCGTCTCGTCGATGACCACCACACCCTGTCGGTCCGCGTGGTCCAGGACCTCCTCGGCGTAGGGGTAGTGCGAGGTGCGGAACGAGTTCGCGCCGGTCCACTCCAGCAGGGCGAAGTCGTGCACCATCAGGATGTTGTCGTGACCCCTGCCGCGCACGGCGGCGTCCTCGTGTTTGCCGAAACCCTTGAAATAGAACGGGATTCCGTTGATCAGGAACTCCTTGCCCCGTACCTCCACAGTGCGCACGCCCACGGACTGCCGATAGCTGTCGACAAGGTCGTCGGAGTTGCTCCACAGCGTGGCCTCGAGTTCGTAGAGGTAGCCGTCGCCGGGCGCCCAGGGGTGCACGTCCGCGACCCTGAGGGTCCCCACCGCCCCGATGGCGGCATGGACCTCGGCCCCGGAGGCATCGCGCAGCGAGACCCGCACCTCGTGCTCCTCGGCCTGCGCGGTGCTGTCCACGCGGTAGGTGACGAGGCCGGTCGTGTCGTCGAAACCGGTGGTCACGGTGATGTCGGTGATGTGAACGGGGGGCGTGGTGTACAGCCACACGGGCCGGTGCAGGCCCGCGTAATTGAAGAAGTCATGGAAGTAGTGCTGCACACGGCGGCCGTCCGCGCGTTCCTCCACTCGGCCGGGTGGTATCGACTCCCAGGTCAGTTCGTTGTTGACCACGACGGTGACACGGTTTTCGGCACCCGGCCGCAAGTGCGCCGTGACGTCTGCCTCGAAGGGGGTGTAACCGCCTTCGTGCCGGACGACCTCCACATCGTTGACCCAGGCGGTCGCGCGATGCGTCGCAGCGTCGAAGCGGAGCACCGTCCGTTCCCCCGCCCACCGGGCAGGAACCCATACCTGCGTCTGGTACCAGACGTCGCCGACATGGTCACGGACGGTCGCGTCCGGGAAGATGTCGTTGTAGCTGGCGGGCACCGGGATGTCCACGGCGCCCGCGAGCTGCGAGCGCCACCAGCCCTCGGCACGGCCGATGCCCTCCGCGTCCAGGCGGAAGCTCCACAGGCCGCCCAGGGAGCGGCGTTCACGAGTGGGGCCGTCCTGAGGACGAAGCATGGTTGGTTCTCCTGTTCGTTGTGCGCGTGTCGACGCAGTGGTCGAGAAGGCAGGTCTGCGACGGTCGAAAGAGGGTTACTTGATGCCGGTGTTGGCGATGCCCTCGACGAAGTGCCGTTGCAGGGCGAGGAAGAGCAGGATGATCGGTGTGACGACTGTGACCGCCCCGGCCAGCAGCAGGCCGTAGTTGGTGCCGTTGGCTCCCACGGAGAAGAGGGCGAGAGCGACCGGCAGCGTGTAGTGGTCCTCGGTCTGTGCGATGACGAGCGGCCACAGGAAGTTGTTCCACTGCGCGAGGAAGGTGAGGATCGCCAGTGTCGCCAGCGCGGGCCGGGTCAGCGGAAGGATCACCCTGAGGAAGATCCGGGATTCGCCCGCACCGTCGAGGCGCGCCGCCTCGACGAGGGCGTCCGGGATGTCCCGGATGAACTGCCGCATGATGAACACGCCGAACGGTGTCACAAGGAAGGGCAGGATGAGCCCGAGGTAGGAGTTGCCCAGGCCCATGTTGCTGACGAGCACGAACAGTGGGACGAAGGTCGTGACGCCGGGGATGATCAGCATGGTGAGGACGAGGCCGAACAGCAGACGCTTCCCCGCGAACTCGATCTTCGCGAAGGCGTATCCGGCCATCGAGCAGAACAGCAGATTCCCCAAAACACAGGACACCGCTACGAGTGTGCTGTTCAGGAAGTACAGTCCGAAGTTCTGCTTCGACAGCAGTTGTTCGAAGTTGGCCAGGGTCGGGGACTGGGGAAGCCAGGCACTCGGGTGGGCGACGATCTCACCCGTGGGTTTCACCGAGCCTAGGAACATCCAGGCAAAGGGCGCCAGCGTCGCGAGGAGGCCCAGCACGAGGGCGCAGTAGAGAACGACACGAGTCGTAGGGACGCGCCGGGACGGACGCCGGTCACGGGAGGCCGGGTCTGTCGTTGCGGTGGTGGCCGGTCCTGTCGTTGTGGTGGTGGCGGTCATGTCAGGCCTTCGCTCGGAAGATGCGGAACTGCAGAAAGCTCAGCAGAGCGATCGCGGTGACCAGCACATAGGACGCGGCCGAGGCCAGTCCGTAATTCCCGAAGCCGAATTGCTCGTAGGCGTAGTAGCTGATCGATGTCGTGCTGTCCAAGGGGCCGCCGCTCGTCATGACGAACGGTTCCTCGAAGAACTGGAGGTAGCTGATGCTGAGCAGAACGGCGACGACCAGCGTGGTGGGCCTGAGCAGCGGCAGGGTCACGCTGCGGAAGGCGCGCCAGCGGGACGCGCCGTCAACAACGGCCGCCTCGTGTACTTCGGGAGGTATCGACTGCAGGCCCGCCAGGAAGATCACCATGGGGATGCCGAAGTGCCGCCAGACCGCCATGAGGATGAGGGCGGGCATGGACCAGTTCGGATCGTTCAGCCAGTCCGGACCCGAGATCCCCACGACGGACAGGACTGAGTTGATCATCCCGTCCGGCTTGTAGAGGTACCTCCATACGACCGCTATCGCCACAATGCTCGTCACGACCGGGGCGAAGTAGGCGACCCGGAAGAAGCCCTTCGCGCGCTGGATCCCGGAGTTGAGTGCGACGGCAATCGCGAGGGAGATCACCATCGTCAGAGGGATGCCCACGGCGACGAAATAGAGCGTGTTCAGAGCGGCGCGGACGAAGGTGGGATCGGCGAACAGCGCGGTGTAGTTCTCCAGGCCGACGAAGTTGACGCTGAAGGGCGTCGCCACGTCCCTGCTGGTGATGTCGGTGACGCTCATCGACAGGGACGAGAAGACCGGCCAGACGCCGAACGTGGCGAACAGCAGGACGAAGGGCGAGCAGAAGGCCCAGGCGACCAGTGTGCGCCGCAGGCGTCGGGAACCGCCCCTCGACCGCTGAGTGCTCTGCTTGGTGGAGGACCTCTCACGTGTGGGTTCCACGGAGGTGGTCGTGGTCATCGGGACTGTCCCGTTCCGATCGAGGACGCCTTCGCCTGGACCCGTTCCAGAGCGTCCTTCGGCGACGAGACACCCTTGGCCACCTTCTCGATCTCGGCATCGAGGACCGCCGTGACCTGCTTCCAGGTGGTGACGCTCGGGCCGGGCAGCGCGGTCTCCAACTGGGACTCGAAGACGGACAGCACCGGGTCCGACTTGAGCTTCCCCTCACTCCAGGCCGACTGCACGGCGGGCAGGTCTCCGGACAGTTCGTACCAGTCCTGCTGGACGTCGGGCCCGGAGAGCCACCGGATGAACTTCCAGGCACCGTCGCGGTTCTTCGCGTCCTTGAAGACCGTCCAGTGCCCACCCCCGATGTAGCTGGCGTTGGACTTCGGCCCCTTCGGGAGCGGGGCGATCCCCACCTTGTCCTTGACGAAGTCCGCTCCGCCCGCCTCCTTCAGCAGTGCCGTCTCCCAGGGGCCGGAGATGAGTGCGGCGGTGGAACCGTCGACGAACTGCGGCTCGATCTCCCCGAGGGCCACCGCCCCGTTGCGGGTCGAGGTCTTCGACGTGAAGAACGACTGGTAGAACTCCAGTCCCTTGAGCGCCTCGGGAGTGTCGAAGGTGAATTCGGTGCCGCTCTTGTTCATGAGATCCGCGCCGGCCTGCCACATGAAGGGCAGGACGCCCTGCCAGCTCGCCGCCACGCCGGTGGGCAGCGACAGGCCCCACTTCGAGCCTTCCTTCTGGAGGGCCTTGAGGAATGGGAGGTACTCCTGCCAGGTCTTCGGCGCGGACACTCCGGCAGCCTGTGCTAGGTCCTTGCGGTAGAAGAGGGAGCGTGTCTCCACATACCAGGGGACGCCGTACGTGCCTCCCTCGAAGGTGGTGCTCCGGGCGGCGCCGCTGTAGAAGGACGAGGTGTCGACGAGGCCGGCCGGTACCTGCTCGAGTCCGCCCGTCGAGGCGAAGTTCGTCAGGTCGGCGGCTCCGACGAGGGTGGCGTCCGGTGTGTCCTTGGAGGCGATCGCCGTTTCGACCTTCTTGGCGTAGTCCTGCCACGGGATGGCCGTGACCTTCACCTTCGCGTCCGGGTTGGCCTTCCGGAAGCGCGCGGCCAGCTCGGGCAGGTGCTCACCCTCGGTGCCCATGGCCCACACGTTGATCTCGCCCTTGGCCGGTGAGGTGTCGACGGGAGCGCTGGTGGCGCCCCCACTTCCTTGCGTATCGGACCGGCCGCAACCGATCAGGAGCAGTGCGGCGGTCAGTCCGCCGATGAGTGCTTTCGAGACATGTGAGGTGAACATCGTTGTCCGTCTCCTCTCCACCCGGTGGATGCGTGAGCGGCTCTACCGCACGCCGTGGTGTGGGTGAGCGAGACCGTACAGCGAAAACCGAACAGGTGCCATAGTTTCAGCAAGGGCAATGGTGGCGGACGGGTGGCCGGACACTGTTGCGCACCGCCACCCGGGTTCGGGGGCATGCTTAGGCTTGGGGCATGACCGAAGAGACGACGGCCCGTCCGGCCACCCGCCGAGGCCCCTACGCCAAGAGCGCACAGCGCAGGGCCGAGATCGTCGCTTCAGCGACTGCCGTGTTCGCGGCGCGCGGCTACCGCGGAGGGTCCCTGAGGGAGATCGCCAAACAGCTCGGCATGAGCCTGACCAGCGTCGTGCACCACTTCCCCAGCAAGAGCGCGCTCCTTGTGGCCGTCCTCGAGAACGCCGACTCCGCGAGCGGCGACTCCTTCGAGTCGGACAGCCGGGACAAGGGTGTGGCCTACGCGGTACTGCGGTATGTGCGCCGCAATCTGGAACGACAGGAGATGCTGCGGCTCCTCGCCCTGATGGCCGCGGAGGCGTCGGCTCCCGATCATCCGGCGCACGAGTGGTTCCGTGACAGGTACGAGCAGGTCGTCACCTTTCTCGCGACCGCGGTACGCAGGGACCAGGACGAGGGTCGTATCTCGAACAGGAGGCATCCCGAGCTGATCGCGGCGGCCCTTGTCGCGATGTGGGACGGGCTCCAGCTCCAGTGGCTCATCGACCCGCGGCGTGATCTCATAGCCGGGATATCGGCCGGGTTGGAGGATCTGTTGGGTGATCCTTCCGTCGGCAGCCGGCACCCGTAGCAGCACCTGGCGCCCTCCTGACCGGACATCACTGGCGGCGCCCGCCCGGGCTTCCGGCCTGCCGGGTGCGGAAATGCGACGCAAGCCGCTCACTGCCTTGCTCAAGTGCGCCCGGCCCTGTCCACCTCGGCTCCCCACTCGGATGTGTACTGGTTGGCTTCGGTCTCCAACGTGGCGGCGATCGGTGCTCGAGTGGTCTTTCCGTATCTCTCAGGGCCTCTCAGGCAGGCTGCGAAGTTGTCATGTCCTGCGCGCCGATGACGGAGAGCAGGCTCAGCTGGGCCGCGCCCTCGGTGCCGGGTGCGGAGATTCGCTCGTCGTGACGACGTCGGTACATCTCCCGAGAACGCGCGGTTGGCTGACGCGGTGAGCACACCGCTCTGTTCGATCCGCACTGCGCAGGTTCAAACCCCCGGGATGATGCGGGCATCCGCAGGTCGATCAGATGGTGGTCAGACCTTGGAGTTTCTGCCGCAGTGATTCCTGGGAGTGCCGATCCATGATCTCGTAGGCCTGCTCGATGTCGAGGCGTCTCATGGCTGCCACAAGGTCCCGATGGTCCTTGATCTCGGCTTCCTCCGTGAGCCTGTTGCGGAGGCTGGGCACGAGATAGTGCATTCGGCGGACCTCGTCGCCCAGGTTGACCATCATGCGTTCGGCGCGCCGGTTTCCGGAGAGTGTGGCGATGTCGACGTGGAAGGCCGTCGCCGCGTTCAGCGCGGCCTCCGTGTCGGTCGCCGCCTCTTGGTCGTCGATGTGACGCTCCAGGGCGTCGAGTTGCTCGGGAGTGCTGCGCTTGGCGGCCTCGACCGCCAGCGTCGGCTCGATCATCTGGCGTAGGGCGAAGACCTCACGCACGTCCTCGAACCGAAGAGAGCGCACCAGGTAGCCCTTGCGGGGCAGGACCATGACCCAGCCCTCGTGGGCGAGAAGCCGCAGTGCCTCCCGGATGGGCGTCTTGGAGACCCCGTACTCCTCGGCGAGCTCCTGCTCGATGAGCAGACTCTCCGGACGTCGGCGGGCCTTGAGGATGTCCTCCTTGAGGAGGGCATGCGTCCGCTCGGTCAATGACAGGCGCATGTCGCGCGCCGAAGCCATGGAAGACCCTGTGTCTCTGCTGCTCACTGATGTGTGCCTCGCCTCTCGCCCGACGAGCCGACAGATCCTGCCGAGCTGAAAAATACCACGTCCTTGACAGTGATTCAGCCCACCAGCATACTCGGCGAACATCTAGAGAGTATCTCAGATATATCAGGCTCTTCAGCTGGCCTTTCGGGTGAGAAGCAGTGGTCGCGTGCCCAGCTACTCCGCAGCGGACGAGCCACGTGCATCACTCTGCGGAAGGGACGCCGCACGATGGCAAATCCGACACTCGACCTGTCTCGTTCCGGGCCGCTCCAGATCGCCGCGAGGCTCGATCGCCTCCCGGTGTCCCGATGGCACTGGAAGCTAGTTCTGCTGGTGGGCCTGGCGGCCTTCTTCGATTCCTACGAGATCTACATGAGCGGTGTCCTCGGCAGTGTGCTGGAGGAGCCGTGGCACCTGACCTCGTTCACCAAACCCCTGCTCGTGGGGGCACCGTTCTTCGGGATGATCTTCGGTGCGATCTTCCTCGGGATGGCCAGCGACCGCTTCGGGCGGCGGCAGATGTTCACCTACAACCTCGCCGCGTACTCGCTGCTCGCGCTCGCCTCGGCCTTCGCGGTCAACATCGAGATGCTCGTAGCTCTGCGTGTCGTCTCCGGCGTGTTCCTCGCCGCGGAGCTCATCCTCCTCGACACGTACCTGAGCGAGTTCCTGCCGGGAAAGGCCCGCGGTCGCCTGATCGCGGTCGCCTACGCGATCGGCTTCCTCGCCGCCCCGGTCGTCGCGGGCTTCGGCGGCCTGCTCATCGTCAAGGTCCATTTCCTGATGGACGGCTGGCGCTGGATGCTGGTCGGCGGTGGCATGGGAGGACTGCTGGTGTTCTGGCTGCGCCGCAACCTCCCCGAGTCCCCCCGGTGGCTCGCCGAGCGCAACCGCCCACAGGAAGCGGAGGCGATCGTCGCCGAGGTGGAGCGGACGGTGGAGTCGCAGACCGGCCGCAAGCTGCCCGAAGTCCAGGGCGTCGTCTACCGGCCGGTGAAGAAGATCCCGTTCAGCGCGATGTTCCGCCCGCCGTACGTGAGGCGCACCGTGATGATGTGGATCTTCCAGATCACCCAGACCGTGGGCCAGTACGGCTTCGCGTCGCTGGCGACCCTGATCCTGGTGAGCAAGGGATACGACATCCCGGACTCGCTGCTCTTCACGGCGCTGTCGTTCATCGGCGCACCGGTCGGTGCCCTGCTCGCGGTGCCGTTGGTCGAGCGCGTGGAAAGAAAGTTCCTGGTGATCGGCGGGCTTTCGCTCATCGGTGTGGCCGGCATCGTCTTCGGCAACTCGACCAACAGCGCGGTCATCGTCATTGCCGGCGTGACGATCACCATCTGCAACAGCGTCGTCTCGAGCGCGTGGCACGTCTACCAGGCCGAACTGTTCCCCACGCAGGTGCGCAGCACCGCCGGCGGGGTGGCGTACTCGTTCTCGCGGCTCACGGCGGGACTGCTTCCGTTCGGTGCGTTGGCCATCCTCGACCGCTTCGGGCCCGTCGAGGTCTTTGCGGCGGCCGCCGTGATCATCACGATCACGTGCCTCGATCTGGCGATTCTGGGTCCGCGAACGAACGGCCTGAGCTTGGAGGACGTGACGGGGAGCGGAGAGGGGACGTCGGCCGATCCCGTACCGCAGCCCGCGGCCGATGTGGCCCGCGCCGGAATCGATGTGGCTCCCGACCGGTCCTGACGCGGCTGTGGCATCCGGGCTCCGGGCTCACATGAAAGGACTGACGGCAGATGGCCCAAACGGCGGCCGACAAGATCTGGAACGCGCACATCGTCCGGTCGAACGATGACGGACAGGATCTCGTCTACATCGATCTCCACCTCCTGCACGAGGCCAACACGCCACAGGCGTTCGCCGGACTGCGAGAGCAGAACCGCAGGGTCCGCCGACCTGAACTCACCCTCGGCACCGAAGACCACGTCACACCCACGGTCGGCGGCCCGGACATCTCCGGCGGTGTCGCCGAGAGGTACCTGACCCATATGCGGCGCAACTGCCATGACTTCGGCATCGAGTTGTTCAGCCTCGGTCACGAATCCCGGGGCATCGCCCATGTGATCGGACCGGAGCTGGGACTTTCCCAGCCGGGGACGACGATTGTCTGCTGCGACTCGCACACCACGACGCACGGGGCCATGGGCGCGCTGGCCTTCGGAATCGGGACGAGTCAGGTGGAGCACGTACTGGCGACGCAGACGCTGCCGATGCGGCGGATGAAGAACATGCGGGTCACCGTCGACGGCGTGCTGCCGACCGGCGTGAGCGCCAAGGACCTCGTACTGGCCATGATCCGCCGGATCGGCACAGCCGGAGGCCAGGGGCACGTCATCGAGTACCAGGGACAGGCCATCCGGTCGATGTCCATGGAGGCCCGGATGACCCTGTGCAACATGAGCATCGAGGCCGGCGCACGGGCCGGGCTCGTGACAGCGGACGACGTGACCTTCGAGTACCTCCGCGGCCGGCCGCACGTTCCCCAGGGGGCCGCCTTCGACGAGGAGGTGGAGTACTGGAAGACGTTCGTCAGCGACGAGGACGCGGTCTTCGACAAGGAGGTCCGTCTCGATGCCTCCGCGCTCTCGCCGCACGTGACCTGGGGTACGAACCCGTCCCAGACCGTGGGGTTGGCCGAGGTCGTTCCCTCGCCGTCGGAGTTCGCCGATCCGGTCGAGCGGCTCGCCGCGGAGCGGGCGGTCGCCTACATGGACCTGACGCCCGGGACACCGATGAAGACGGTGCCGATCGACGCGGTGTTCATCGGGTCGTGCACCAACGGCCGCATCGAAGACCTCAGGAAGGTCGCCGAGGTCTGGAAAGGCCGGCGGGTCGCTCCGGACGTTCAGGTCTATCTGGTACCCGGCTCGGAGGGCGTGCGTCGCCAGGCGGTCGAGGAGGGACTCGACCGCACGTTCGAGGCGGCGGGCGTCCAGCTGCGCAGCCCGGGCTGCTCGATGTGCGTGTCCGTCAACGGTGAACGCCTCGCCGCCGGGCAACGCACGGCATCGACGAATAACCGGAACTTCGAGGGACGTCAGGGGCCAGGTGTGCGCACGCACGTCGTCTCGCCCTCCGTGGCGGCGGCCAGCGCCGTACTGGGCCGCCTCGCCGAACCGAATGACTTGGAGGACCGGACATGAAGCCGCTGCGCACCCATGTCGGCACGGCTGTGCCTCTTCGCAGATCCAACGTCGACACCGACCAGATCTACCCCGCGCAACTCGCGCTCAACGGCAGCCTGACGAGGACCGGGCACGCCGCGGCCCTCATGGGCGAGTGGCGCAAGGAGCCGGACTTCGTGCTCAACAGGCCCGAGTACGAGGGTGCCTCGATCCTCGTCGCCGGTCCGGACTTCGGGACCGGCTCATCCCGTGAGTGGGCCGTATGGGCCCTGGTCGACTACGGCTTCCGCGTCATCCTGTCCCCGCGCTTCGGCGACATCTTCCGCGGGAACGCCGCCAACAACGGGCTGGTCGCAGCCACCCTGCCCGAGCCCGCGATCGAAGCACTGTGGGAGCAGGCGGAGGCCGAGCCGCAGATCCCCCTGACCGTCGACCTCGAAGGCCGGACCGTCTCCGCCAACGACCACCGATTCGCGTTCGAGTACCCGGACGACTTCCGATGGCGTGTCATGAACGGCGTCGACGAGATCGAGCTGACGCTGCGGCACAGCGACGACATCACCGCGTACGAAGCTCGCCGCCGCCCTTCGCTGCCGAAGGCCCGCGGACCGGAGGCCGTGGCATGACCGCCGTTCCCGACATCGTTCGCCGCAGACTGACCGGGCGAGTGCCCGACGACCGGATCAGGACGGTGGACGTACCGCGACACGACACCGCCGAAGCCGCGAAGCTCCTGGACCTCCCGGACCTGGCCTCGGCCGTGGCCGACGCCCTCGACGAGCTCGGCGTCGGTGCCGTGCTGACCACCGACGCGCTGGCGCCGCTGGCACCGGACATGCGGGTCTGCGGTCCCGCCGTCACCCTGCGGTACATCCGGGTGAACGCCGATCCCGCGGTCGTCCGGTCCGCCGGGAGCCGACTGGTCGTCGGCGACCGTGACCTTTACGGAGTGGCCCGTCCCGGGGATGTGGCGGTCGTCGACTGCGGCGGCAACCGTGACTGGGCACTCCTGGGCGGGCTCTCGGCCCAGTGGGCGCTGAAGGCCGGTCTGGCCGGCTGCCTCGTCGACGGAGCCGTTCGTGACTCCGCGACGATCGTCGGCACCGGTCTGCCGGTCTGGAGCGCGAACCGGTCCCCACGGGCGGCCCGCCACCGCGTGGACGCCGTGTCGATCAACGACGTGGTGAGCGTGGCCGGTGCGTCCGTCCGGCCCGGCGACTACATCGTCGCGGACGCCGACGGAGTCTGCGTGGTGCCGTTCGAGCACCTGCCGGCCGTCGCCGATGCCTGCGTCACCGCTCAGGCCGCGGAGGACGCTCTCGTCGACGTGATCCGCTCCAGCGCCGGCCTCGAAGAACTCGTACGGCGCACCAGCACCCGGCACACCCCCGAATGACCCCGCCCCCCAGCCTCGAAGGTGATCCCGCATGAACGTCTCCCTGGACGACCGGTACCGGCTCGACGAAGGAGCCATCTACCTCTCGGGCATCCAGGCACTGGTTCGGACGGTCCGTGACCGTGCGAGGCTCGATCGACGCGACGGCCGGTCCACCGCGTCGTTCATCTCCGGATACGAGGGCTCGCCGCTGGCCGGATTCGACCTCGAACTGGCCCGGCGCAAGAAGATGCTGGACGAGTTCGCCGTGGTGCACCGGCCCGGGGTCAACGAGGAACTCGCCGCCACGTCGGTGATGGGCTCGCAACTGGCCTCGCATGTCGGCACGTTGACGCACGGCGGGGTGACCGGCTACTGGTACGGAAAGTCACCCGGCCTCGACCGCGCCTCCGACGCGATCCGCCATGCCAACCTGATCGGCACCGATCCCCGCGGCGGAGCGGTGGCAATCGTCGGTGACGACCCCGCGGGCAAGTCCTCGTCGCTGGCCTGCTCCTCCGAGATGGCACTGGCCGACCTCTCGATCCCGACCCTGTACCCCGCAGACGCCCAGGAGGTACTGGACTTCGGCCTCCACGCGCCGTATCTGTCCCGTTTCACCGGCCTGTGGTCGGGACTGAAGATCGTGACCGCGGTGGCCGACGGCTCGTGCACCGCGACCGTCCACCCCGAGCGCGTCCTGCCCACGTACGGGGACCTGCCCGAGAGCGCCTTCCACCCCGACGCCAAGCTGGTCGGCGGGAACCTGCTGCGGCTGGAGCGGAGCATGTTCTCCGAGCGCCTGCCGAGGGCGTTCGAGTACGCCCGGCTCAACCAGCTCGACCGTATCGTCACCCGGTCGTCCAGGGACCGTATCGGCATCGTGGCCGCCGGCAAGACGTACCTCGACGTCCGTGAGGCGCTGGACGCACTGGGGCTCGACGACGCCGCGCTGACCCGATACGGCATCCGCCTGCTGAAGATCGGCATGATCTGGCCGATCGACCCCCAGGTGATCAAAGAGTTCAGCGAGGGACTCGACGAGGTGATCGTCGTCGAGGAGAAACGCCCCTTCCTGGAGAACGCGATCAAGGAGATCCTGTACGGCGTCCCGCGAGCACCGCTCGTGATCGGCAAGGCAGACCCCGACGGGCGGGAGCTGGTCAGCCCGGTAGGAGAGCTCGACACCGATCAGGTCGCCGGTGCCCTCGGCCGACGTCTGGGCGAGGTGCACGGAATCGAGCCGGCGCGGGCCTGGAAGCACCGGCCGGTCACCAACCGGACCGCACTGCCCCTCCTCACCCGGACGCCTTACTTCTGCTCCGGCTGCCCGCACAACTCCTCCACCAAGGTTCCCGAGGACACGCTCGTGGGTGCGGGCATCGGCTGCCACGGCATGGTGCTGATCATGGACGAAAAGCAGGCCGGTGACGTCATAGGCCTGACCCAGATGGGCGGCGAAGGGGCGCAGTGGCTGGGCATGGCGCCCTTCCTGGCCGAGAACCACTTCATCCAGAACCTCGGCGACGGCACGTTCACCCACTCCGGGAGCCTGGCGATCCGGGCCGCGGTCGCCTCCGGGGAGAACATCACCTTCAAGCTGCTCTACAACTCCACCGTCGCGATGACCGGTGGGCAGGATCCGGCCGGAGCCCTGGCCCTGGACCAGGTGGCACGGCTGCTGCTCGCCGAGGGCGTGTCCAAGGTGGTCATCACGACCGAGGACAAGGATCGCGTGCCGCGTCGGCGCCTGCCCGCGGGGGTGGCGGTCCACGAACGAGGTGACATCGTCTCCCTTCAGCGGGAACTCGCGAAGGTGCCCGGCGTGACGGTGCTCGTGCACGACCAGGAGTGCGCCGCCGAGAAGCGCCGCAAGCGCAAGCGCGGCCTCGTCCCGACGCCGTCCACGCGGGTCGTGATCAACGAGCGCGTCTGTGAAGGCTGCGGTGACTGTGGCGAGAAGTCCAACTGCATGTCCGTGCACCCGGTCGAGACCGAGTTCGGCCGCAAGACCCGTATCCACCAGTCGTCGTGCAACCTCGACTACTCCTGTCTCGCGGGGGACTGCCCCTCGTTTGTGACGGTGACACCAGGCACGGTCAAGGCCGAGCGGAAGGCTCTCGCGGACCTGGAACCGGACGCAATCCCCGCGGCCGCCATCCAGGTTGATCCCGACGACTTCACGATGCGCGTCACCGGGATCGGCGGGACCGGGGTGGTCACCGTCGCGCAGATCATCGCCACCGCCGCGGTCATCGACGGCCACGCGGTCCGCAGCCTCGACCAGACCGGCCTGGCCCAGAAGGGCGGCGCCGTGGTGTCCGACCTCAAGTTCACCGCCACGCGGTCGGAAGCCTCTTCCAAGCTCCGCGCCGGCTCCTGCGACCTGTACCTGATCTGCGACACGCTCGTCGGGACCGATCCGGTCAACCTCAAGGCGGCGTCGGCCGACAAGACGGTGGCCGTGCTGTCGACCGCTCAGATACCCACCGGGCGCATGGTCGTCGACACCTCCATCCGTTTCGCCGAGCAGAGCGCCATCCGCAGCGCCGTCGACCGCACGGTGGCCCGCACCGTGTCCCTCGACGCCGACCGCCTGGCCCAGGAGCTCTTCGGAAGCGAGCAGTACGCCAACATGATCCTGGTCGGCGCGGCGTTCCAGCTCGGCCGGCTCCCCGTCACCGCGGAGGCACTTGAGCACGCCATCACGCTCAACGGTGCCGCGGCGGCCACCAACATCCAGGCCTTTCGCCGGGGACGCCAGGCCGTGGCGGACCCCGACACCCTCCAGGCCGTTCTCGCGCAGGACGACGCACCGCCCGCGGTCATACCGACTCCCTCCGGTGACGCGGCACGCCTGGTGGCCATGGTGCGGGCGACGGACGGCTCACGGCTCTCCGATCTCGTCTCGCGTCGCACCGCTGAACTCTTCGCCTACCAGGATCTGGCGTACGCGCAGGAGTACGTCACCTTCGTGGAGAAGGTGCGCACCGCCGAAGAGGCCACGGTCCCGGGGTCCACCGAACTGGCCGAGGCGGTGGCGACCTACCTGTACAAGCTGATGGCCTACAAGGACGAATACGAGGTCGCCCGGCTCATCCTCGACGAGACGTTCGACGCCTCCGTCCGGCACGAGTTCGGCCCCGACGCGGCGTATCAGGTCAAACTGCACCCGCCGTTGCTGCGCGCGATGGGGCTCAAGCGGAAAATCTCGTTCGGCGCGAAGGCCCGTCCGATGTTCCGCCTGCTGTACGCCGCGCGGCGCCTCCGCGGCTCTCGGCTGGACGTCTTCGGCCATCACCCGGTGCGCCGTATGGAGCGCGAACTCATCGCGCAGTACCGGCGAGAGGTCGAAGAACTGCTGCCCCGGCTCAGCCCTCTCACCCTCACGTCCGCCGCCAAAATCGCCTCACTCCCCGACATGGTCAGGGGCTACGAGCAGATCAAGGTGCAGAACGTACACCGCTACCGGGAGGAACTCACGCGGCTGCGCGACGAGTTCGGGGAGAGCCACCGACTCGACACGCTCGACAAGACGGCGAGCGGGTCGCCGGATCGGTGAACCAAGGCCTGGTACCTCCGGTTTCTGACGAAGGCTGAAGGGCGTGGAGGTAGGGAATCCCGAGAGCGATGCCGCGCCCGTGACACTCGATCTGGCCGACCTTGGTCAAGGGTGGACAGGGCGTACCCATGGCTCACCAGGTCGTGGCGGCTGAGCGGACCACTGACCACGTGTCGTTTTCGTGGGCGTAGTCCATGGTCATGTGCAGCCGCCAGTTCGCGCGGGTGCCGTACACCGTTGCATCGGTGATGAAGCGGCCGGAGACGCGGGCTGTGTTGCCCTTGACCGCGACAGCCACGCTCTTCTCCTCGATCCGGTGGTAGAGGAACTGGTCGGCACGCATCTGCGACAGCCACTCGTCCTTGGGCTGCACGTAGCCGGTGACGTGGGTGAGGGTGCAGCCGTCGGCGAGCAGGTTGTCCAGGGCGTCGGTATTGCCGTCGAGCATTGCTCGCAGGAAGGCGCGGAAAGCCGTGGTGACTTCGTCGTGGGCGCTCTGGTCGGGGGACGGTTGCACGGTGGCTCCTGTTGTTTTGACAGGTCGGTTGGGATCTGCGGCACGTCGGCCGGGGATCCCGGTTTGAGGAAGTGCAGGATGTGGCGCTTCCCCGCGAGCGACGGCCGGATCTTGTTGCTTCATGTGTCCTGTTGTCAGGAGGCAGACTCGGTGCGTAGGGCCGCCAGACCCGTCAGCAGCCACAGGGCTTTCCGGGACGTCGAGCCGGGCTCGGCGTGATAGACGACGAGAGTTTGGTCCGTGTCGCCGTGTAACCCCATGGCTTCGAAGGACAGGGTGAGTCCGCCCATCACCGGGTGCCGTAGCCGCTGGACGCCGTGGCCCCTGCGGCGCACGTCGTGCCGGGCCCACAGTCGTCGGAAGTCGTTGCTCTTCTCCGCCAACTCGCCGATCAGAGCAGCGAGTTCCGTGTCCTCCGGGTGTGTGCCCGCGTCCACGCGCAGGATGCTGACGATGTCCAGCATCTTGGCTTCCAGGTCGGCGAAACGGTCACGTGCGGTGGGGGAGAGGAAGACCAGCCGGGACAGGTTGCGCTCGCTGGGCGGGAGCCGGGACCAGTCGCCGAACACGGTGGTGGCGAGTGTGTTCCAGCCCAGGATGTCCAGGCGTCGGCCGCAGACGTACGCGGGGACCCCGTCGAGCGCGTCGAGCAGTTGCTGGACGCCGGGCCGCAGCCGCTGCCTCTGGGGCACGGCGTCCCGTTTCCCGTGGGGTTCCGGCCGGGCAAGGCGAAACAGATGCGCGTGCTCGTCTCCGCTCAGGCGCAGGGCGCGGGCGACGGCGTCCAGCACCTCGGGTGACATGGTGCCGCCGTGCCCCTGTTCCAAACGGGTGTAGTAAGCGAAGGACACGCCTGCCAGCTGCGCAAGCTCCTCGCGGCGCAGTCCCGGGACTCGGCGTCGCCCGGATGACGGCAACCCCACGTCCTCGGGTCTGAGCCGGGCCCGGCGGGACCGGAGGAATTCCCGTAGTTCGGAGCGCCGGTCCAGTCCGGGATCGGAACCCTCGCCGACGGGGGTACGCGACGGCGGCTGTGCGCTGCTGGGCGTTACGTGAGAAGGCATGTGGTCATGAGTTTTCGATGGGCTGCCTGTCGGGCGGGAGTCTCGGCGCGTGCTCGGACTCGGCCGCGGCCAGGTCGAGCAGAGCCAGCGCGTCGTGTTCGGGTGTGCCGGGCTCGGCGTAGTACACGACCATGCAATGGTCCGGGGAGCCCTGCACTTGCAGGGTTTGGTAGCCCAAGGTCAGGTCGCCGACCTCGGGATGGTGGAAGGTCTTGCGCCCGTAGGTGTGGCCCTTGACGTCGTAGCGCTCCCACATGCGTGCGAACTCGGGGCTTTTGAGCAGGAGTTCGCCGACCAGTTGCGTCAGGTCGGGTGCGTCCGGCTCCATGCCGGCCAGGGCGCGCAGTCCGTTGACGCAGGTGCGGACCTGGTGGTGCCAGTCGTCGAACAGGCCTCGGGCGGCGGGGTGCAAGAAGACATAGCGGGCGATGTTGCGCTGCTTGGCCGGCCAGTCGTCCATGCCGGGGAGCAACCGCAGCCCTCCCGGGTTGTACGCCAGCACGTCGCCGGTGCGGCTGAACACGTGCGCGGGGTAGGGGCGCATGCTCTCCAGCAGCAGCTTGACGCCGGGCCGCACGGTGCGGTTGGGCGCCGATGGCGGCTGGGGGGTCGAGCGGGCGGCGAGGGCGGCAAGAGCGCGCAGGTGATCGCGCTCGTCCTCCTCCAGCTTCAGTGAGCGTGCGAGGGCGTCGATCACGGACGGGCTGGGCCGGGTCTCCGTGCCGCGCTCCAGGCGTGCGTAGTAGTCGATGCTGATGCCGGCGAGCGTGGCCAGCTCCTCCCGGCGCAGTCCGGGAGTGCGGCGCCGCCCGCCGCCGGCCACCAGGCCGACCTCTTCGGGCGTCAGCCGGGCACGGCAGGCGCGCAGGAAGCGCCCCAGCTCCGTACCGCGGGTGCCGCCGCTGTGCTGCTCACGATCCATGTGTTCAAAGTGTGGGGATGCCGCGACCAGGGCGGAAGGCGTGTGGGGTGCCCTGCCACAGCACCGAACGTGGCTCCAGGGCACAGCCCGGCCTGCCACATCTCGCCGCCCGCCCGCACCCTTGACGAGCGTGGAAGAGGGCCTTGCCCGCGCGGCCGACAGTGTGGTCTCCGCTCTGAGGTGTCCGGCGCTTCCCTTCGTGCCATCCGTCACAGAAACTGAGCAATTCACCATGTCAGCAAGTCACACTCCCGCCGGTGCGCCGGTGTCCGATCCGCGGCGCTGGAAAGCGTTGACGGTCATCGCGATAGCCCAGCTGATGGTCGTGCTGGACGCGACCGTCGTGAACATCGCGTTGCCGCACGCCCAGGCGGACCTGAACATCTCGGACGGCAACCGGCAGTGGGTGATCACCGCTTACAGCCTCGCGTTCGGCGGTCTGCTGCTGTTGGGCGGACGGATCGGTGACCTGTGGGGCCGCAAGCGGGCTTTCGTCGTCGGCCTGGTCGGCTTCGCCCTGGCCTCCGCGCTCGGTGGCGCCGCCGTCAACCTCGGCATGCTGCTCGCCTCCCGCGCCCTCCAGGGCGTCTTCGGCGCACTGCTCGCCCCCGCCGCGTTGTCCCTGCTCACCGTGGCGTTCACCGAAGCCAGGGAGCGCACCAAGGCGTTCGGGATCTTCGGCGCCATCGCCGCGGCAGGCGGTGCGGTCGGCCTGCTCCTGGGCGGTGTGCTCACCGAGTACATCAACTGGCGCTGGTGCATGTACGTCAACATCGTCTTCGCCGTCGTGGCCGCGATCGGTGCCACCGTCTACATCAGCGACCGGGGGGACCAGCGCAACCGCGACCGGCTCGACGTCGTGGGAACCCTGCTGGCCACCGTCGGACTCGTCGCTCTGGTCTACGGCTTCGCCCGGGCGGAGGAGGACGGCTGGGGCTCCGGTCTCACCATCGGCATGTTCATCGCCGCGGTCGTGCTGCTCGCCGCCTTCGCACTGGTCGAGTCCCGGGTCAAGGCACCCCTCCTGCCGCTTCGCGTGATCACGGACCGCAACCGTGGCGGCGCCTACCTCTCCATGGGTCTGGCCATGATCGGCATGTTCGGCCAGCTCCTGTTCCTGACCTACTTCCTGCAGCTGAACAAGGGCTACTCGCCGGTCCTGTGCGGGATCGCCTTCCTGCCGCTGGTCGTCTGCCTGGTCATCGGGTCCACCCAGATCGGCACCCGCCTGGTCAACCGCGTCCCGGCCCGCTTCCTGATGGGGCCCGGCTTCCTGCTGGCCGCCATCGGCATGCTGCTGCTGACCCAGCTGGAGGTGGACAGCTCCTTCGCCACTCATGTCCTGCCCTCCGAGATCCTGCTCGGTCTGGGCATGGGTACGGCCTCGATGCCCGGCATGAGCCTGGCCACCTCCCGCATCCGGCCGCAGGACGCGGGTGTCGCCTCCGCGATGGTCAACGTCTCGCAGCAGGTCGGCGGCTCCATCGGCACCGCGCTGCTGAACACCGTCGCCGCCAGCGCCACCAGCGGCTGGATCGCCGCACGCGCGTTCTCCGGTGCCGTCCCCGAGGCGGCCGCCCAGCAGGCCGCCGTCCACGGTTACGCCGTGGCCTTCGGCTGGGGCACCGCCATCATGGCGCTGGCCGCGCTGATCGCCTTCGTCCTCGTCAACGGCGGCCGCAGCAGGGCCGACTCCTCCGGCGAGGCCGCGCAGCAGGTCGAGATCCCGGTGATCGCGCACTGACGGTGCGCCCCGGGCCTGCTCTCGGTCCCTTTCAAGCCACTTTCCCTTTCCCTCACCCACAGCAGTCGCCCACCGAACCGTACGGAGCGGCAACCGTGCACCACATCACGCGGCACTTGGACGAGGTCTCCAGGTCAACAGCCCACGGCAGACCGGAAGTTGAAAGCAGCCGGTTCAGCTTCGACGCCATCGGCACCGACTGGCAGATCGACACCGACGAGCCGTTGAGCGGGAGTCTGCGCCACCGGGTCCTGGACCGCATCCAACGTTTCGACGCCACGTACTCGCGCTTCCGTCCCGACTCGCTGGTGTCCCGGATCGCGGCCGCTCCGGCCGGGGGCCGGTTCGAGTTCGCGGA
Source organism: Streptomyces pseudoechinosporeus (assembly GCF_054783935.1). NCBI lineage: Bacteria > Bacillati > Actinomycetota > Actinomycetes > Kitasatosporales > Streptomycetaceae > Streptomyces > Streptomyces pseudoechinosporeus. The sequence goes on along the minus strand of NZ_BAAGPS010000069.1, from coordinate 56,454 downwards.
GGACTCACTCGCCCTGTTCGACCTCTACGACCGTCTCGTCACCGTGACCGGCGGTGCCGTTGACCCGCTCGTTGGCCGTGATCTCGAACTCCTCGGATACGACGCCTCGTACTCCCTGACACCCGTCCCGGAGACGGTCAGGGCCGAGGAGCGCGCCCGGGGCCGGGCGACCTGGGCAGCGGACGTCGTGCGGGACGGCAGAGAAATCATCACCCGGCGGGCGGTCGTGATCGACGTGGGTGCGGTCGGCAAGGGCTACCTGGTCGACATCGTTGCCGAGATCCTCCGGGAGGACGGGATCGCCCGGTTCGTCATCGACGCGAGCGGCGATCTGCGTCATGCCGGCGAACGCGCCATCCGAGTCGGCCTCGCGCATCCATTCGACCCGCAGCTCGTGATCGGCGTGGCCAGCCTGCGGGGGCGTGCACTGTGCGCGTCCGGGGTCAGCGCACGCGCCTGGGGCGAAGGGCTGCACCACCTGCTCGACGCGCGCACCGGTCGCCCGGCCCGGAAGGTGGTCGCCAGCTGGGTCGTGGCCGACGACGCCGCTGTCGCCGACGGGCTGGCGACGGCGCTGTTCTTCACCGAGGCGCGCCGACTCGCGCAGAGCTTCGACTTCGCCTACGTGCTCATGTACGCCAGCGGCCACGCGGAGATCTCGCGGAACTTCGACGGCGAGCTGTTCACCTGAGCGGCGCCCCCGGACTTCGTACCGAAGACCACGACAAGAAGACCGACGGTCATGACAAGAAGGAGGAACATGACGGCCCTGAGCAAGAAGGTCACCGCCGCGATCGGGATCTCCCTCTCCGCGGCCATCACGGGATGCGCCTCGACGGACGCGGACGGCACGAGTTCACCGTCCGCTTCCAACACCGGGGCGGAGCGCAGTTCCTCGACCTACGCGGACGGCGAGTTCGAGGCCGAGGGCTGGTACGGGAACCTTCCCTCGAGCATCGGGGTGACCGTAACGCTCGCAGACGACAGGATCACCGCCGTCACGGTCACACCCCGTGCCACGGACGAGACCTCGCTCGCCCTGCAGAAGCGCTTCGCCGCCGCGGTGCCCAGACTCGTCGTCGGCAAGGACATCGACAGCGTGCGCCTGGACCGCGTGGCCGGGAACAGCGGTACCCCGAAGGGCTTCAACGACGCTCTGGCGCAAATCAAGGCAGAAGCATCCGGCTGACCGTCGGCCGCAGGTATCACTTGCGCATGCGGCTGATTCCGCCGACCGCGGGCACGAGGGTGTTCAGGCCAAGTCCGCGACCATCCTCGGCAGATCGAGGGTGGTTCGGATGCCGGGCGGTGCCGCGCACACCAAAGGCACGGCGTTGACGACGATGTGGGCGCTGTAGCCGGGCGAGACGGCGGCGTAGTTCTCGGACGGGACACGGATGTCGATGTCGAGGGGGGCGTCACCCTCGACAACGACGTGCCAGCCGGTGTCGCGCACCTGCCCTTTCCAGTCCTGCTCGAGGTCCTGGGTGAGGTACCAGGTGGGCCGGACCACCATGAACGGCTTGCCGTCCCGCCAGCCGGTGACCTCGAACCGCCACGCGGCGACCGTGCCGGCCTCGACGGTCGTCGTGCCGACCTTCACCGGCTTCGCCGCCGTGCCCACCGTTCCTGTCGCGGTGACCTCGTCGAGAGGCACCGAAAGACCGTCGGCGAGCTGGCGCAGCGAGGTGCCGAAACCCTCCTGCAGGCCGGCTGCCACCTGCGTGAGGTCCATCGCCGCGGGATCGCCGCCGAACATCCAGGAGAGCAGCTCCGGCGAGTTGCGCGTCGTCATGTCGGCGAACTCCTCGATCGTCAGGCGATCGAGCCGGCGCTGGAGGGCGGTCACCGCGAGCGGGAAGACCTCAGTGATCCAGCCCGGGCTCGAACCCGTGGCGTGGAGCGATGTACCGCCGCGCTCGCAAGCGGCCTCGATCCGCTGCCGTACGTCGGGGTCGAGGCCGGCCGGGTAATGGAAGTCGGTGACGCTCGTGACGACGTTTGCGCCCGACTCGAGGAGTCGGCAGATCTCGTCGATCCTGACCGCCTCGAGCACCGGCATGTACAACACGCAGTCCGGCTTGGCGGCGAGAATGTCGTCGATGCTGCCGGTGGCACGGACGCCGGTCGGCTCCATGCCGCACAGTTCACCGGCGTCGCGACCGACCTTCGCGTCGGCGTACACGTACACGCCGACCAGGTCGTACCGCGGGTGCTCGATGACGCATCGCAGGGCGTGTGCCCCGGTGTGACCGGTCGCCCATTGAGCGACTCGGTAGCGCCCGGGCGGTGTCTTGTCGGGTTGCTGATCAGACACTTCTCTCCCTCTTGTGAGTCGTGCGGCGGGCAGGCACCGCCGGAGGCTTCCAGGCGCGCTGTCCACCGGGGCCGAGGCCGGGGCACGGGCTGCTTTGTGCGCCATGACCGTGGGCGGGCCTCGACAGGTCGGATACGGCTCTCGTCAGCCGAGTTCGGCCAGACGTCGCGCTGCGGGTGCGGCGCGGTCCTCGATCCAGCGGGCGGCTCCGGCGAGCGGAACGGAGGCGATCACAGTTTCGATGCCGAGCTGGGCGTAGTCGGTCATCTCCTTGGCGAATGCGTCGAAGTCGCCGTCACGGACCGCGTCCCCGGAGTACAGGGCCGTCTTTCGGATCCGCGCGTAGTCCCGGCCCACGTCGTCGCAGTGGCGGCGCAGCACCTCCAGCTTGTGCGCGACCTCGGCGTGAGTGAGCGAGGTGAGGTTGCAGGCGTCCGCGTACTGGGCGACCAGCCTCAGGGTCTTCTTCTCGCCGCTTCCGCCGATCATGATCTCCGGGTGCGGGGCACTCACCGGCGGTGGCACGCACACCGTCTCGGCCAGCTGGTAGTGCCTGCCCTCGAACGGCCTGTTGTCCTGCGGGTCCCACATCTGCAGGCAGATCCGCAGGGTCTCCTCCAGCCGTTCGAACCGCTCGGCCGTCGGTGGGAAGGGCACGCCGAGGCCGAGGTGTTCGCGTTCGTACCAGGCCGCGCCGATGCCGAGGGTGGCGCGGCCACCGGAGAGGTGGTCGAGGGTGGTGACGATCTTGGCCAGCAGGCCGGGGTGACGGTAGGTCACCCCGGTGACCAGAGCGCCGAGTTGCACGGTGGAGGTGTGCGCGGCGAGGTGGCCGAGCGTGGTGTAGCACTCCAGCATGGCGCTCTCGGCGCCGCCCAGTACCTCCATCTGGAAGTAGTGGTCCATCACCGACAGCCGGCCCACCCCCGCCGCCTCGGCGGCGGCCCCGACCGCGGCCAGCTCCGCCCCCAGCCCACCGTGCCTCTTCAGGTCGCCCGCGGGATCGTCGAATCCCACGATGTTGATGCCCAGTCGCATGTCAGCCTCCTCGCCGCAGACCCTGGTCCGCGTCTCGCGCTTCAGTCCCGGCTGAGGGTCGCGCGGGCGTCGCCCGCGGAGCGCCGGACGGCGGTGTCGGTGAGTTCTCTCACCTTGGAGGCGGGCACCGGGACGACCGAGGTCTCGAGGAACCAGTGCCACTTCTCCTCGTCGGTCAGCCCCTCGGGCTGTGCCGGCAGGTACGGCTGGACGTAGACGGGAGTGCCCGGCTCGCTGCGCCAGCTGTCGGCCAGGGTGCCGATGTCCACGGCGTCGTAGCCCAGCGCGTCCAGCAGCTCGGCGACCTGGGTCTTGGCGGCCGGGTCGTCACCGGCGATGGGCAGGGCGCTGCGGTCGTCGGCGCCGGCGGGCCGGGCGGCGCGGAACAGGCGCACGTAGTCGATGCTGTTGAACGCCTTGACCACCCGGGAGTCGGCCAGGTGCCGCTGCACCAGGGCGCTGGAGGTCTGCTCGCCCGCGTCCAGCTCGGCGATCCGGGCGTCGCGCTCGGGGTAGTAGTTCATGGTGTCGATCACGGTCTTGCCCGCCAGGGCGGCGGCGGGGAGCTGCGCGTAGACCTTCAGCGGGACGGTCGCCACCACCAGGTCGCCGGCCTGCGCGGCCTCGGCAGGTGTGGCCGCGCGCGCGTGCTCGCCGAGTTCGGCGACGAGGTCGGCGAGGGTCTCCGGGCCGCGTGAGTTGCTCAGTACGACATTCAGGCCTGCGGCGACGGCTAAGCGAGCCAGCGCACTGCCGATGTTGCCGGCGCCGATGAGTCCGAGGGTCTTGGTCATGGGGTCATGTCTCCGGTCAGTGGACATAGGTGATTGGGAAAGGTGCATGGGGTCCATGAAGGGACCAGGTGGCGGAGCCGCAGCACCGGCTGTCAGCCGCGCAGGCTCATGCCGCCGTCGATCGACCAGGCCTGGCCGCTGATCCAGGCCGCGTCGTCGGAGAAGAGGAAGGCGGCGGCGCCGGCCAGGTCGGCGGGCTCGCCGAGGCGGGGGCTGCGGGCGTACTCCATCGCCATGGCCTGCAACTGCTGGTCGTTCTGCTCCTGTTGGGTCTCGCCCATGACCAGGCCGGGGGCGACCACGTTGCAGCGGATGCCCTCCTTGCCCCAGCGGGAGGCGATGTGGCGGGTCAGCGCGTTGATCCCGGCCTTGGAGGCGGCGTACGCGGGTCGTGTGGGCTCGCCGCCCCAGGCCGCGCCGGAGGAGGTGTTGACGATGACGCCGCCGCCCTGGCCCAGCAGGTGCGGGAGGACCGCCCGGCAGGCCAGGGCGTAGCCGAGTAGGTTCACGTCATGCGTGCGCCGCCACACCGCCGGGTCCATCTCCAGCAGGTCGACGTCACGGCCCAGGGTGGCGGCGGAGAGGTCCGCGCCGACGTTGAAGAGCCCGTCGACACCGCCGAACTCGGCGACGGTCCGGTAGACCAGCTCCTGGATCGAGGTCTCGTCGGCGAGGTCGAACTCGACGGCGATCGCGGTACCGCCCGCTTCGGTGATGCCCTTGGCAGTGGCTTCGGCTCCAGCGAGATTGATGTCGCCGACGACGACCGAGGCCCCCTCCTCGGCGAGCCGCTCGGCCGTGGCCGCACCGATGCCGGTCGCGCCCCGGCAATGACGATCCTCTTGTCCTGCAGACCCCTCATGACTCTCTCCCTTGCTGAGCTGAAGCGCCACTCTTGCGTTAATCGATGCAGTATGACACTCAGTTTCAATACAGGGACTGTAGCTCATCGTTGCGAGTCGAGGTCAAGGGAGAGGTAGGATCGAGAAGTGAATGGAGCAGTACGTACGAACACGAGAGACATCGCGCGGGCCGCCATCCGATTCGAGCTGGCCCAGGTGGCCTTCGACCTGTTCCGCCGCGAGGGCTTCGACAACGTCACCGTCAATGACCTGGCCGCGGCCGCGGGAGTGTCCCGCAGCACCTTCCTGCGCTACTTCGGCACCAAGGAGGACGCCGTCCTCGGCGCCGTCGACGCCCAGGGTGAACAGGTCGCCGATGCTCTACGCGCCCGGCCTGCCGACGAGGGCGACTGGACGGCACTGCGGCGCGCGCTGGACACCGTCACCGAACTCCATCGCCGGGACCCGGACGGCGCACTCGCGATGTCCCAGCTGATCATGCGCACGCCCGCGCTGGGCGCCCGCACACTGGAGAAGCAGAACGGCTGGCGCCCCGCCATCGCCCAGGCACTCGCCGAGCGCGCCGATCCCTCGTGGCCCACGCTCCTGGTTCCGTCGGTACGCGCCGCCGCCGCAGTGGACTGCCTGAACGTCGCCGTCGATGGCTGGACCGCCTCTGACGGCCGCCTCGACCTCGACGCCCTGCTCGACGAGGCCTTCGCCGCATTCGCGCCAGGGTAGGCACGTGTTCGCCGCCTGCTCGACGGAATCGGCCGCGTCCGGGCTGCCATCGGGTACGTCGCCGGGTTCGGGGGTCGAGACAGCCAGGGCAACTGCAGATCTCCATCCCGTGAAACTGGGTGTCATACTGGCACCTGGTAGACCAAGCTGGCATTGAGGTCGGAGTACGGGATGGGGGCGCGGGTGGAAGTGGCAGCCGGGCGCGCAAAGACCCGTGACATCGCCCGGGCCGCCGTACGGGCCGAACTGGCCCAGGTGGCGTTGGACCTGTTCCTGCGCGAGGGATTCGACAAGGTCACGCTGGATGACCTGGCCGCCGCGGCAGGGGTGTCCCGCAGTACCTTTCTGCGGTACTTCGGCAGCAAGGAAGAAGCGGTTCTCAGCGTCTTCGACGCGCACGGCAGGCAGGTCGCCGACGCCGTACGCGCCCGCCCGGCCGACGAAGACGACTGGACGGCGCTGCGTCACGGGTTGGACGTCGCCATCGAGCACTACCGTCAGGACCCGGCCCGAGCCCTGACGATGACCCGGCTCGTCCTCGACACGCCCGCCCTGTGCACCCGGCAGCTGGAGAAGCAGCGCGGCTGGTGGCCTGCCCTGGCCAACGCCCTTGTCGAGCGCGCCGGTTCCCCGCAGCCGCTGACGCCAGCCATCTCCGTGAAGGCCGCCGCCGCGCTGGACTGTCTCAACATCGCTCTCGACCACTGGACCGCCTCCGACGGCCGTCTCGACCTCGTCGACCTTCTGGACCAGGCATTCGCCGCGCTCAGCCCTCGCTGATGCGCTGAAGTCCGGGCCGGCCAAGGCCTTGGGGAGACCGGCCGCACTGCAGCGTCACGGTCACCTTCCGCGCAGCGGTTTCCACGACTGACCTCTTCCGCAACGCCCGCCTGCCCTCACTGGGTGGCCCAACGGGTGCGAATTCTCGTGTGCGCCACGGGCTGCTGCCTCCCCCCACAAGCCGCCGGCCCGGACTCGAGCGGCTCCGGCAGCCTGCCACCGCGTCATACAACTGATAACCAGACCCTTACCAGACTCCAACTTACGAGTTTGCACTTGAGTTGCTAACATGACACTCAGTTCCATATGTGGAGCGTGAGCTGGTTCCCCCAACGCAAGCTGGAGTTTGTGATGTCGACCCTTCTGAACGGCAAGATCGCACTGGTCACCGGATCCACCAGCGGTATCGGCCGCGCCATCGCCGACGTACTGGCCGACCGTGGCGTCCATGTCATCGTCTCCGGACGCAGCACCGAGCGCGGCGCCCAAGCCGTCGCCGAGATCCGGAAGGCGGGGGGCAAGGCCGACTTCGTACAGGCCGATCTGTCGTCTGCGGACAGCACGCGGGCCCTGGCCCAGCAGGCGCGATCGGTCACCGGCCGGATCGACATCCTCGTCAACAACGCGGGCGTGTTCCCCGAGGGCGCCACCGCCGACACGACGGAAGAGGTCTTCGACGCGGTGTACAACACCAACGTCAAGGCGCCGCTCTTCCTGGTCGCCGAACTCGTTCCGGGCATGGTCGAGCGCGGCGGCGGCGCGGTCGTGAACATCAGCTCGTTCGTCGCGGACAGGGCCGCTTGGGACCGCGTCGCCTACTCCTCCAGCAAGGCCGCTCTGAACAACCTCACCAAGGCGTGGGCGAAGCAGTACGGCCCGTCAGGCGTGCGCGTGAACTCGGTCGCCCCCGGCCCAGTCCTGTCTGAAGAGATTCAGGCCGCGGCTGCCGGTGACCCCAGGACCGCCGCCGCCGTGGAGCATCTTCCCGCCCGCCGTTTCGGCCTGCCGCGCGAGATCGCCGAAGCCGTCGCATACCTCGCCTCTGACGACGCAGCCTTCGTTCATGGCGCGTTCCTGAATGTCGACGGAGGCGCAGTCCTGGTCTGAATCAGCGCCAGGCGGCCTGCGCCGCCGCTCGCGTCTGGTTGCCGGCATCCGCAGCAGGTACTGCTGCGGATGCCGGCTTCGCCAGTTCAGGAGGTCCGGCCGCAGTTCAGTGCGGCGGGGTCGATCCTTCCGCGCTGCACCTTCGCTTCGTGGGGCTCGGTGAGACCGGCGTTGGTGACGTAGAGCCGGTTTCCGCGTACCGCGGTGGAGGTGGGGGAGGCGAGGCCGTCCTTGGACATCAGGCCGGTTTCGGTGGTCCCGTCGGGGTGGACGACCGCGACCTGGTTGAGGCCGTTCTGCGCGGCGAACACCACGTCGGAGCGGTCGTTGAGGAAGTTGAAGTCGTCCACCCCGGTGAGGCTGCTGGTGACGGTGTGGATCCGGCCGGGGGCGCCGGTGGCGGTGACCGGGATTCGCAGCAGGGTGCTCTTCGCGAGGTTGGAGACCCAGACGGCGCCCTTGTGGAAGCGGAGACCGTTCGCACCGTAGGGCGCGGACGAGTTTGCCGCGAGGGCGGGACCGGTCAGCCAGGCCGTCGCCTTTCCGCCGGAGGACGGGACGGTCCAGACGGTGGCCTTGCTGCTGTCGGCCGCGTACAGGGTGAGTCCGGTCGGGTCGAGGGCCAGGCCGTTGGGGAGTCCGTCGGTGGGCAGGGCGGCGATGCGGCGCGGGGTGCCGCCGGGGGGCAGTTTCCATACGCCGGCCCGGGAGGCGTCGGAGGAGGCCACGTTGTAGTAGATGCTGCCGTTGCGGTCGCGGGTGTTGCCGGTGAAGGTGTCGCCTTGCTGCCCGGCGACGATCACTTTGCTGCGCCCGGACGGGGCGATGCGCACCAGTGCCGGGCGCTGGCCCGCCACGCTGCCCAGCATGGAGACGGTCAGCGAGTTGTCCGGGTTGGCGGTGATGTTCTCCGGGGAGTCGCCGGCGGTGAAGTCGAAGGTGGCCAGGGTCTTCAGGCCGGTGACGGCCGGCTTCGGGGACGTCTCTTGGGACGTCTGTTCCGTTGCCGCGGACGCGTATGGCGCCGAGACGAGGACGGCCGCCGTCGCGGCGATCGCCGTCGCGCGTCTGAACCGCTTCTTCGGGGAGGTCGCGGTGGGTACTGCTGCGGAGATTTCCATGTGGTTGCTCAGCACTTTTCTTGAAGGGCGCAGATGTGGTTGCGCGTGAGGTGGGACATGAGGGGATGGGGCGGGTCAGTCGCTCAACTCGGCCCCGGACAGGCGTACTTCCTCAAGGTCGAGGTAGGCCTGCACCTGGCGCAGCACGGTGTCGTCGATGTGGTGCTCGTCGCGAAGTCGGACGACGGTGGCGCGTTTGCAGGCGAGGAGGGCGAGGCACAGCGCGGTGTAGTCCTCCTTGTGGCGCAGGACCGCGGCGTTGTCGGCGGCGGCGCCGTCGTTGTCGTCGGCGCGTACGACGCGCAGGTGGGTTTCGTACTCGCGGCGCGTCCACTCGGCGACCTCCGGAGCGGTGCCGAGGTCGGCGGCCACGTCCGGCAGCGCCTTGAGGGCCTCCTCGGCGGCGGTGGTCTCGGCGAGGGAGCGCTCCTCTTCGGCAGAGGCGTCGTGGGGCAGCCGGGCCCAGCGGACCACGCGCGGCAGGAGCAGGCCCTGCACCACGAGGGTCAGCATGATGACACCGGAGGTCACGAAGACGATCACGTCGCGGTCGGGGAAGGGTGCGCCCGAGTCGAGGGTCTCCGGTACCGACAGCGCCACGGCCAGCGACACCGCGCCCCGGAATCCGGTGACCCCGCCGACCACCCGGGCCCGGTGGCTCATCCGGCGCAGCCGCTGCTGCGGACGGCGGTCCAGCAGGCGGATCAGGTACACGGCGCCGAACTGGAAGGCGAAGCGCACGGCCACGAGCACCACGGACACGACCCCGACGGTGGTCAGGGCGTGGGTGAGGTCGTCGCTGGTCAGGTTGCGGACGGCGGACTGTGCCTCCAGGCCGACGAGGACGAACAGGGAGGCGTTGAGCAGGAATGTGGACAGCGACCAGAACGCCTGCCCCTGGCGCCGCGCCGCCGCCCCGGCCAGGCGTGGGCCGACCTGGCTCATGATCAGGCCGGCCACCACGACGGCCAGGACGCCGGAGGCCTCGATCTCCTCGGCGAGGAGGAACGCGGTGAAGGGCGTGCCGATCGTGACCACGTTGCCCAGCAGGGGGTCGTCCAGGCGGCGGCGCAGTTGGATGCCGAGCCAGGCGGTCAGCGCTCCGGCCGCGGCCCCGCCGACGTAAGCCAGCAGGAAGAGCCACCCAACGTGCGGCACGCTGAAATGCTCCTCGCCGACGGTGATGCCGACGGCCAGTCCGTAGACGACCAGGGCTGTGCCGTCGTTGATCAGGCTTTCGGCGCGGAGCAGGGTGATGCTGCGGCGGGGCAGGATGCGGGCGAGGACGGCGACCGTCGTGGCGTCGGTGGGTGCGACGGCGGCGCCGAGGACCCATGCCGGTCCCCATGGCAGCCCCAGGGCGTGCGCGACGGCTGCCACGGCCCAGGCGGTGAGGATGACCAGCGCGGTGCTCATCAGCATGATGCCGCGCAGGTCCTGCCGGATCCCGCGCAGGGAGGTGGTCAGGCTCTCCCAGTACAGGAGCGCCGGGAGGAACAGCAGCAGCATCGCCTCCGGCGGCAGATGCACTTCCCGCAGTGCCGGTACGAATCCCAGCAACGCCCCCGCCGCCAGTAGCAGGATGGGCGGGGCGATACGGAGGCGGTCTCCTGCGACCTGGCACACGAGCACGGTCGCGCACAGGACCACGACGAGTTCGAGACCGAGCACGTTTCATCTCCTGGACAGGTGGTGCGAGCGCGGCGGGAGGCCGCCCTAGTTTTTCTCGGCTCTGGTGCGGGCCGCTTCGAGAATCCGGGCGGGCTCAGCGCGGCACGAGCCGCATCGTCGTGGAGGACGCCTCGGGGCTCGTGATGGCCTTGATGATCTCCTTGGCGTAGTGGCCGTACTTGCTGCGGTACATACGGACATACGGATGTGGTCCTCGCTGCGGGTGGTGGCTTTCGAAGTCACGGTGACCAGCGCCGTCATGCTTGGCAGGCAGGCGGGCGCGCAGCCCTCGGAGATCGTCAGCCCGTACGCCGTGAGCACCCCGCGGACCTGGGGACATCCGTGAGCCCTCAGCTTGACGGGTGGACTCGCCGGGTGACAGACCGCGCTGTGCCAGGCAGTGGTGTTCAGTGCTGTGACAGGGCACCCCTCGACGTCGCGCGCAGGGCCACACTGGTCCCTGGGCTGCCACACTGAACGACATGGCACGTGAGCAGCACAGCGGTGGTAGCGGTGGCACCGAGCTGGGACGCTTCCTGCGAGCCCGCCGCACCCGGGTGACGCCCGGCGACGTCGGTCTGCCTGCCGCCTCCGGACTGCGCCGTACGCCCGGGCTGCGACGCGAGGAACTGGCCACCCTCGCCGGCATCAGCATTGACTACTACGCACGCCTAGAGCGCGGAACCGAGACCCGTCCCAGCCCGTCCGTGATCGACGCCCTTGCCCGCGCTCTGCGCCTGGGGGAGGCCGAGCACAAGCACCTGCGGGAACTGGCCGCGATCGCCGACGGGGCCGGGGCCACGTCGGCGACGGTGCCCAGCCGGTCCGTACCTCCGGGCACCGAACTGATCCTGGAGAGCCTGCGGCCCAATCCCGCCTACGTGGTCGGCCGCACCTTCGAACTGCTCGCCGCCAACCCCGGCGGACTTCGGCTGTTCGCCGGGATCGAGGACTGGCAGGGCGAGCAGCGCAACCTGGCGCGCTACGTCTTCCTCCACCCCGCGGCCCGCGCCCTGTTCGGCGACTGGGACAACGCGGTCCGCAGCGTCGTCGCATGGCTGCGCGGCCTGGCCGGCATCGAGCCGGACGCGCCCGACCTCGCTCTCATCGTCGACGAACTCCTGAGCAAGAGCCCCGAGTTCGCACGCATGTGGGAGCGCTACGACGTCAAGGGAAACACCAGCGGCCGCCATACGTACCACCACCCCGACGTCGGCGAACTCGCCCTCGGCTACCAGGGCATGACGCTGAACGGCACCGCCAGCCAGCACCTGGTCGTCTTCTACGCCGAGCCCGACACACCCGAGTACGACGCGATGGTCCTCCTCGACAAGGCCGCGCAGGACAAGGCCTCAAAACCGTCGACGTCGCCTGCCCAGTAGCGAACCGGCGAACCGGCGAACCCAGAACATCAAGCACGCCATCGCCTCAGGCGTTGGCTTGAACTGGCTGCTACTGCCAGACGTAGGCACGGGAGTCGTACGCAAAGTACTCCCTGGCGACTCTCCGCCACCCGGCACAGGCTGGACCCCGCGCCGAGATCACAGCCGTAACCGCGGCCCTGTCCCGCATCTCGGCTCACTGCCGGAACGTAGAGGGCCACCCCACAACATGCCTTCGCGGAGGGCTTCCGGCGATGACCCACGTCCGCCGGGTACCGACGGACGGGCGCCTGAGCGCCTGCCGCAAAGCGTCGCCGGACGGTCGTGGCGTACCAGCCCGAGACGGCCGATCCTCCGCCGCATCCCCCCAAAGCGAGAGAGTGCGTATGACCACCGAACTCCCGGACTCACCCATCGAACTGTCCGAAGGGCCCGCGCCGGTGCCCACACGGCGCACCTTCATCGCGTCGACAGCCGCCGTCGGTGGTGTGGTCGCGGCGGGTGGCCTGACCGCGGGATCGGCGCTGACCGACCAGAAATCGCCGGCCGCCGAGGCCCCGCCCAGCGGCCGGCTCTCGCTCACCGTCAACGGCGAGCGGCGCACGATCACGATCGACAACCGGACCTCGCTGCTGGACCTGCTGCGGGAGCACTTCGGGCTGACCGGTTCCAAGAAGGGCTGCAACGCTGGTGCCTGCGGGGCTTGCACAGTCCTGGTCGACGGACAGCGGGTCAACTCCTGTCTGACGCTGGCGGTGCGCCTGGAGGGCGCCGAGGTCACCACGATCGAGGGACTCGCGGGCGGCGACCGACTGCACCCGCTGCAGGCGGCGTTCGTCGAGCAGGACGCGTTCCAGTGCGGGTTCTGCACGCCGGGCCAGATCATGTCCGGCGTCGGCTGTATCGAGGAGGGTCACACGGACTCCGCCGAGGAGATCCGGGAGTGGATGAGCGGCAACATCTGCCGATGCGGTTGTTACGTCAAGATCGTCAAGGCGGTCGACCAGGCCGCCCACGGGAAATGAGGCCCGGCCCCCATGCACCCCTTCTCCTTCACCAAGGCCACCGACACCCGTGAGGCACTCAACACAGGCCGCAGTGGCGGCCGTTACATCGCCGGCGGCACCACCCTGGTCGACCTGATGCGCGAGACCGTCGAACGCCCCGACACGCTCGTCGACATCACCGGTCTGCCGCTGCGCGAGGTCAGGGTCACCGAGCGCGGGGGCCTGCGCATCGGCGCTCTCGTGCGGATGGCCGAGGCCGCCGCCCACCCCAAGGTCCGCACCACCTACCCCGTGATCTCGGAAGCGCTGGAGCTGAGTGCTTCCGCCCAGTTGCGGAACATGGCCACCATCGGCGGGAACATCATGCAGCGCACCCGCTGCACCTACTTCCGTGACGTGAGCGCCGACTGCAACAAGCGCGAGCCCGGCTCGGGCTGCGCGGCGCGGGAAGGCTTCAACCGCACCCACGCGATCCTCGGCACATCGGAGTCCTGCGTGGCCACGCATCCCTCCGATGTGGCGGTGGCGTTCGCGGCGCTGGAGGCGCGGGTGCATCTGCTGGGCCCGGACGGGGAGCGTCATGTCCCCTTCGCCGACTTCCTGCTGAAGCCCGGCAGCACCCCGAATCGTGAACAGGCCCTGCGCCGGGGTGAGTTGATCACCGCCGTGGAGATTCCTGCTCTTCCGCGCCCGCTGAAGTCCGGCTATCTGAAGGTGCGCGACCGGCAGTCGTACGAGTTCGCCCTGACCTCCGCGGCGGTCGCGCTGCACGTACGCGGCGGGGTGATCCGGGATGCGTACGTCGCCGCCGGAGGCGTGGGCACCGTGCCCTGGAAACTGCCCGCCGTCGAGGAACACCTCGTCGGCGAGCGCCCCTCGGACCGGCTGTGGGCCGAGGCCGCGAAGAAGGCCTCCGAAGGGGCCAACCCGCTCCAACACAACCGTTTCAAGGTCGAGTTGCTCCAGCGCACCGTCGAACGCCAGCTGCGCATCATGGGAGGCACCAAGTGAGCCCGCAGCCGCAGGCAGCCGTCGGAGCGCCGCTGTCCCGGGTGGACGGACGGCTCAAGGTCACCGGCAAGGCACAGTACGCCGCCGACTTCGACCCCGACGGCGTTGTGCACGCGGTCTGCGTCGACAGCACCGTCGCCCTCGGACGGATCACCGGCATCGACACCCGCGCCGCCGAAGCCCAGCCCGGCGTACTGACGGTGATCAGCCACCTCAACGCACCCACGCTGGAGTACCGCGACAACCCCGGGGGATACAACCCGCCCGGCAGGCGGCTGCGCGCCTTCCAGGACGACCAGATCTTCTTCCACGGTCAGCCGGTCGCCGTGGTCGTAGCCACCACGCTGGAGGTCGCGCAGCACGCCGCGGACCTGGTGGAAGTCGAGTACGACTCGCGGAAGCCCACGACCGACATGAGCGGCAGCCCGGCCGGTGGCGAGCCCCTGAATTACGCCCGGGGCGACGCGGAGGCGGCGCTGGGCTCCGCGGCCGTACGGATGGAGGCGACGTACCGGCTCGCCCGTAATCACCACAACGCGATGGAGCCGCACGCCACCGTCGCCCGCTGGGACGGCGACCGGCTCACCGTCTGGGACAAGACCCAGTGGGTGCAGGGCACCCGCAACGAACTCGCCGCCGTGTTCGGCATCCCGCAGAACTCGGTGCGGGTCATCTCGCCGTTCGTCGGCGGCGCGTTCGGCAACGCGTCGAGGGTCTGGCCGCAGACCACCATCGCGGCAGTCGCCGCCCGCGAGACGGGACGTCCGGTCAAGCTCGCGCTGACCCGTGAGCAACTCTACTTCCACGTGGGCTACCGACCGACGTACGAGTACCAGGTACAGATGGGCAGCGACCGGCGCGGGCGCGTGACCGCGATGATCCACGACCTGAGGTCGGAGACCTCGCGTTACGAGACGCACGGAGAGCCCATCCTGACGCTCGGGCAGATGCTCTACAACACGCCCAACGTCCGTATGACGCACCGGTCCGTGCCGCTGGACGTGAACACCCCGACCTGGATGCGCGGCCCCGGCTACGCCACCGCCTCCTACGCCGTCGAGTCCGCGATGGACGAGCTCGCGTACGAGGTGGGCGTCGACCCGATCGAGCTGAGGCTGCGCAACGAACCGGAGGAGGACCCGTCCGACGGGCTGCCGTTCTCCACCCGACGGCTGCGCGAGTGCCTCGCCACCGGGGCCCGCGAGTTCGGCTGGAACCGCCGTGATCCCCGGCCGCGTTCCACCCGTGACGGCGACTTGCTGATCGGCATGGGTATGGCCGCCGGCGCCTACCACACCCGGCGGGACCCGGCCGAGGCCTTGGTCCGGCTGGACGCCGACGGCACCGCGCTGGTGCAGTCCGCGGCCAGTGACATGGGTCCGGGTACGTACACCTCGATGACCCAGGTCGCGGCCGACGCCCTCGGCCTGACGATGCGCAACGTGACCTTCCGGCTCGGCGACTCCCTCATGCCACCGGCCCCTCTGCAGGGCGGTTCGAAGACCATGGCCAGCGTCGGCTCCGCCGTTCAGGACGGTTGCGACAAGCTGCGGCGGCAGGCGATCACGCTGGCCGTCGAGGACGAGGGATCGCCGCTGTACGGCGTCGACGCCGCCGATGTCGTCGTACGGGGTGGTCGGCTGCACGTGAGGAACAACCCCGCGCGCGGGGAGACTTATCGGCAGCTCCTGGCCCGCAACAACCGCACCCGCCTCGAAGCGAACGGGTCCTACGCGCCCGGCGAAGAAGTGGAACGGTTCTCCACCCATGCCTACGCGGCGACGTTCGCCGAGGTCGCCGTGGACGCCCGGCTGGGCCTGGTCCGGGTGCGGCGCATGCTCGGCGTCTACGACGTGGGCCGGATCATCAGCCCCAAGCTCGCCGACAGCCAGGCACTCGGCGCCATGGTCGGCGGCATCGGCACAGCCCTGCTCGAGCACACGGTCACCGACCACCGCGACGGCCGGATCGTCAACGCCAACCTCGCCGACTACCTCGTCCCCGTCAACGCCGACATCCCCGACCTGCGAGCCATCTACCTCGAAGGGGAGGATGCCGAGGCCGACCCGCTCGGCGTCAAGGGCCTCGGAGAGGTCGTACAGGTCGGCGTGGCACCCGCCGTGGCCAACGCCGTGTTCCACGCCACCGGGCGCCGGGTCCGCGAACTGCCCATCACCGCCGAGGCGATGCTCTGAGCCTCGGCCCGATACGAGCCCCCGGGCGGCCGGTTTCGTGGTGAGACGGCCGCCCGGGGTGCTCCCCGATCCGTTGTCCCTCACGGAGACCTCCATGCTGAACATCGCGGACACGCTGGACGACTGGTGCCGCGCGGCCCGTCCCTTCGCTCTCGCCACCGTCGTCCAAGTCAGCGGCAGCGCACCCCTGCAGCCCGGCACCGCGCTCGCCGTGGACGCGGATGGCAATGCGGTCGGCAGCGTCTCCGGAGGCTGCGTGGAGGGAGCCGTCTACGAACTGTGCCGCCAGGTCCTGACCGACTCCGGCGCCCCCGCACGGGCCCGGTTCGGCTACTCCGACGACGACGCCTTCGCCGTGGGCCTGACCTGCGGCGGCGAGATCGACGTACTGGTGCAGCGGGTGGACCCTGTCGACCAGCACCACCTCGCCGTCGCCTTCGACGAGGTACGGCGAGGCCAACCCGCCGCCGTGGCACAGGTGGTGGACGGGCCGGACGAACTCCTCGGCCGCAGCCTGTGTGTTCTCGGTGACGGCAGTGCGTACGACGGATCCCTGGGCGGTGCGCGTGAGGACCGGGCGGTGGCGGCC
Organism: Streptomyces pseudoechinosporeus; assembly: GCF_054783935.1. Lineage (NCBI taxonomy): Bacteria > Bacillati > Actinomycetota > Actinomycetes > Kitasatosporales > Streptomycetaceae > Streptomyces > Streptomyces pseudoechinosporeus. The sequence goes on along the minus strand of NZ_BAAGPS010000069.1, from coordinate 39,859 downwards.
CAGGCTCGCGCTCTGCTGCGGGCGGGACGCACCGGGCTGGTCGAGGTCGGCGGGGACGCCGACACCTGCCCAGAGAAGTTGTCCGTGCTCGTCCACACCCATGCGTCCCGTCCTCGCATGCTGGTCTTCGGCGCGGTCGACTTCGCGGCCGCCCTCAGTCAGGCCGGGGGCTTCCTGGGCTACCGGGTCACCGTGTGCGACGCCCGCCCGGTCTTCGCCACCGCCTCCCGCTTCCCGTACGCCGACGAGGTGGTCGTCGACTGGCCGCACCGTTACCTGGCAAGCACCGAGGTGGACGCCCGTACCGCCGTATGCGTGCTCACCCACGACGCCAAGTTCGACATCCCGCTCCTGCGCCTGGCGCTGAGCCTGCCCGTCGGTTACGTGGGTGCAATGGGCTCACGGCGTACGCATGACCACCGCCTGGGTCTGCTGCGGGAGGCGGGCGTACCCGAGACGCACCTGGCCCGTCTCCACTCACCGATCGGCCTGGACCTCGGTGCCCGCACCCCCGAGGAGACGGCCGTCTCCATCACCGCGGAAATCATCGCCCATGCCCACACCGGCACCGGTCTGCCTCTCTCCCACGGCACCGGTCCCATCCACGAGCCCATTGCCGCGAGGGGTGCCCTGGCAGGTCACTGAACACCGCTACAGGGCACAGCCCGGTCTGCCACATCGCGGCGCCGCGAAGCAGGCTGAATGCTCGTAGGAGATCCCTTCCTCGGCAAAGCCCCCTTTTTAGATCACAGGAGACAGACGATGGACAAGGACGTAGCGGTCATCATCGGCGCGGGCGGCATCGGCCTGGCGATCGCCCGGCGTGTGGGCATCGGCCGCATCGTGCTGCTCGCCGACTACAGCGAGAAGGCGCTGGGCGTCGCCGCCGAGCAGCTTCGCGGCGCGGGCCACGACGTGTCCACCCACGTCGTCGACGTGTCCCAGCCCGACGCGGTGGCTGCCCTCGCCGACGCGGCCGCGGAGCTGGGCCCCGTCACGCAGGTCGTGCACAGCGCCGGCGTCTCGCCCGTACAGGGCACCACGGAACAGGTCCTGCACGTCGACCTGCTTGGCACCGCGCTGGTCCTCGACGAGTTCGCCCGCGTCATCGCGCCCGGCGGTGCCGGCGTCGTCATCTCCAGCATGGCCGGGCATATGGCCGGCGCGTACCCGTACGACACCGAGCACGCGCTGGCGAGCACCCCCGCCACTGAGCTGCTCGCCCTGCCGTTCCTGGCCCCCGAGAAGGTGGGCGACTCCGGCGCTGCCTACGCCCTGTCCAAGCGGGGCAACGCGCTGCGCGTGCAGGCCGCCGCCGTCGAGTGGGGCAAGCACGGCGCCCGCATCAACTGCATCAGCCCCGGCATCATCTCCACCCCTCTGGCCCAGGACGAGATGTCCGGCCCCGGTGGCGAGGGGTACCGGCAGATGATCGAGACGTCGGCGGCCGGACGCATCGGCACCCCCGACGACGTCGCCGAGGCGGCGGCCTTCCTGCTCGGGAGCCAGGCAGGCTTCATCACCGGGTCCGACCTTCTGGCCGACGGCGGTGTGATCGCGGCGCTGCGGGCTGCGCAGGTGTGGCCCGTGGGCCGGGCGCAGGCCTGACGCACCTGACGCACCGTCGGCACTGGGCCTGCGCGAGCGCGGGTCCGCCCGGATCAGCAACCAACCGTGGCACCCGCAGGGGCGGGGCGCGCGTTGCGCCCGCCCAGCCCGCCCCATTCCACCGCTCCCTGAGCCGCACCACCATCCGCGCCATCGAGAGGAACCTCGCCGTGCCCCGTCCCACTCCGAAAACGCCCTGGGCCGCGGCCTGCGCCGCCGCTGTACTGATGCTCGCGGGCTGCACATCGGGGAGCTCGGGCGGCGAGGAGGACCCCGCTTCGTCCGCCGGGACGGACAACGCGGGCTCGGGTTCCTCACGCGTGCGAGTCCTGCGGACCGTGACGCAGGAACTGAACACCCCCTGGGGCATGGCCGCGCTGCCGGACGGCGACCTGCTGGTCTCCTCCCGAGACGACGGCACGATCACCCGTGTCGACGCGGCCAACGGCCGGAAGACCGAGGCCGGCACCGTGCAGGGAGCGCAGGACCTGCCGGGCGAGGGCGGCCTGCTCGGGCTCGCCGTCTCCCCGGACTTCGCCTCCGACCGCCTGGTGTACGCCTACCTCACAACGGCCTCGGACAACCGCATCGTCCGCATGCGGTACGACACCTCGCGCCCGCAAGGTGAGCAACTGAGCCGTCCGGAGACGGTGTTGGAGTCAATTCCCACCGGGACGTACCACAACGGCGGCCGGATCACCTTCGGCCCGGACGGCATGCTCTATGCCAGCACCGGCGAGACGTGGGACAAGCCGATCGCCCAGGACCGGGACTCGCTCGGAGGCAAGATCCTGCGCATGACCCCCGAGGGCCGGCCCGCTCGCGGCAACCCCGAGCCCGACTCACTCGTGTACTCCTCCGGCCACCGCAACCCGCAGGGCCTGGCCTTCGACGACGACGGGCGGCTCTGGGCATCGGAGTTCGGCCAGGACAACTGGGACGAGCTGAACCTGATCCGGCCCGGCCGCAACTACGGCTGGCCGGAGGTCGAGGGCAGAAGCGACCGGGCGGGCTTCACCAATCCAGTGGCGCAGTGGACTCCCGCCGAGGCCTCACCCAGCGGCATCGCCTACGCCGAGGACGCGATCTGGATGGCAAGCCTGCGGGGCGAACGCCTGTGGCGCATCCCGCTGGACGGCTCCAGGGCCGCGGGCGAGCCGTCAGCCGCACTTGAGGGCTCGTACGGCAGGCTGCGCACGGTGGTTGCGGCGGGCGGCGACAGGGTGTGGCTGGTCACCAGCAACACGGACGGCAAGGGCTCGCCGGAGGACAGCGACGACCGGATCCTGCTGCTCCGGGTGTCCTGACGGCCCACCAGGGCGGGCACATCGGGTCCGCTCCCCGACCGGCCAGATCAGCCGAGACCTGTTGCGCGCCTCAGGCGACAGACGTGCAGTCGCTGGATACGGATGTCACTCGTCCCTAGTGGAGTACGCGCAGGTTCAGCCGGAGTCCTGACATCCCGGAAACGGCCATCTCCGGCCTGCGGCGCGAGGAAGTGGCACTGCTCTCAGGGATCAGCGTGGGCTACTACGACCGCATCGAGCAAGGGCGTGCCCGGGCATCCACGCCAATCCTGGCACGCATCGCACAGGCCCTGCGGCTGGACCACGAACAGCGCGCGCACCTCTTCGAACTCACCGGAAAAGCAGGCACGTGTTCCGGTGAAAGCGCCGCGCCGACGGTGAAACCTCAGCTGCGGTGGATGCTGGACGACCTCACCACGGCTCCCGCCCTCGTCATGGGGCGCCGTACGGACATTCTGGCGTGGAACGAACGGGCCGCCGCGCTCTTCATCGACTTCGAGCAACTGCCCTCGAAGGAACGGAACTTCGCCCGGCTGGTGTTCACCGATCCTGCGATGCGCACGCTGTACCGGGACTGGGCGGACATCGCCCGCGCCGTAGTGGCCCGCCTGCGAGGGGAGGCGGCGCGCCGGCCGGACGACCCGCGTCTGGCCCTGCTCGTGGGTGAACTGTCGGTGCGCGACGAGGACTTCCGGCGGTGGTGGGCGGACGACCGCGTGACGGGAAAGTGGACCGGCGCCCAGCACCTGCATCACCCCACCGTCGGCGACCTCACCCTTCGGTGGGACGCGCTCACCGGCACCGCCGACCGCGATCAGCAGCTTGTCGTGTGGATGGCCGAGCCCGGCACGCCGTCCCATGACGCGCTCCGGCTCCTCGGTCTGTGAACCGCGGACGACGCGGAGCGGCTGACGCCGGACAGCGCACGGTGACGCCGGTGTTCAGGGCTGGCGGGGCGGGTGTCAGCCCTCCGTTCCGGCACTCCGAACAGCCCCTCTTACTGAGGAATCCCAGCGGTGCCAGGGGCTGAAGTTCTCGTCGTGCCCGGCAGCGGGCCGTCAGGCGCCGGCGAGTGCCCTGATGGCTTCGAGGTCGTCGCGGACCCTCTGCGGCTCCTTCTCCAGCGGCATGTTGGCCTCGTCCCGGGCAGCGTCCAGAGCGCCGGGCGCGTCCTGGTCCAGTGCGGCGAACAGCGGGCCCATGTCGCTGGGGGCCGGGCCCTGTTCTGCGACCAGTTCGAAGGTGCGGCGCTCCGCCTCGGGGGCGGTGAGGGCCGCCACCAGGACCTGGGCGATCTGCGCGCGGGAGATGACGCCGTCGGCGGGACTGCTGGAGCGCCGCGTATCCCCCTGGAGGAATACGGGGCGGTGCTGGTCGGGGCCGTTCATGTCGAACCAGCCCGGCCGCACGATCGTGTACGGGAGGCCGCTGGCGCGGACCAGGCGCTCGGAGCGGCGCTTCCAGTCGAGCAGGTGGCCGTAGATGGGATTGCGTGAGGTGAGGCCGATGGAGGTCATCAGCGCGATACGGGGCCGCTGACCGTCGAGAGCCACCAGGATGTTGCGGACTCCGGCGTAGTCGACGCTCTCCGGCGAGGAGTGGGCGGTGCCGTCGGATCCGAGGGTCAGCACGATGGCGTCGACGCCGACGACGGCCTTGGACAGGGTCTCGGGCCGGGTGACGTCGGCGACGGCGATCTGTGCCTCGCCGGGGAGCTGTCGGCCGGCTTTGGCGGCGTCACGTACCAGTGCGCGGGTGGTGTGCCCGCGGGCAATCGACTCGGCCACGACGAGCCGTCCGATGCTGCCCGTCGCGCCGACGACCAGTACGGTCATGGGTGCGGTCGTCATGATTCCTCCGTCTGCTGAGCTGGTGCGGGGTGTGGTTGGTGTGGGGGTGTTCCGCGTCCTGCGCGGATAAATGGGTCAGACGAAGGAGCTCTGTCCGGGCTCCTGGTCCGCCGTCAGGGGATCGTCAGTTCCCCGGCGCGCAGTGCGGCGGTCACGCCGCCGTCCATGAGGAGGTCCGCGCCGGTGATGAAACCGGCCTGGCGACCGAGGAGGAAGGCTGCGGTGTCGGCGACCTCGTCGGAGGTGCCGAAGCGTCCGGCGGCCGACACCTTGCGGACCTGTTCGAACCACTCGCCGCGGGGTCCGGACAGTTCGTCCAGCGCCAGTGGCGTGATGATGACGCCGGGGCTGACGGCGTTGACGCGAGCTCCGCGCTTGCCCCAGGCCACGGCGGCGGTCTGCACCCGCAGCGAGTTGGCCCGCTTGGAGAGCGCGTAGGCGTGGACGGTGGAACCCACTTGGTCGGGCTGGAGGAACGGCAGCGCGAGCAGCTGCGAGGTCTCGGTGGTGGCCAGCGCGCGCTCGATCTCCGGCGCGTAGGGGCTCTCCCGGTGCCCGGCCATGCTGGCGATCACGAGGCCGGCGCCACCGGGGGCGATGACCCGGGCGAACGCGTCCAGGACGAACGCGGTGCCCAGCAGGTCGACGTGCAGGATCCGCTCGATGGTGGCCTGGGTGGGAGAGACACCGGCGGTGTGCACCACCTGGGTCACCGGCCCGAGAGCGGCGGCCGCGTCGGCGAGCGCCTCGACCGCACCCTGCTCGAAGACATCGGTGACGCGGGTCGTCACGTCGTACCCCTCGCCGCTCAGTCGTTCGGCGGCGGTGGCCGCCTGCTCACTGTGGTCGGCGAGCAGAACGGTCCGCCCGGCACCGACACGGCGAGCGATCGCGAGGCCGATGCTGCCGGAGCCGATGACGACGACTACTTCTTGCGTATTCCTGCTCATGACTCCACGTTTCCCTTGGGCCTTCATGGCGGCTGACCGGCGCCGGAACCCTTGCCTGGCGCCGTTCCGGGTGAGGCCGCAGGCCACGCAGGTGGTGACAGGACCTCTGAGCCGTGCCAACCGCTCCTGCGGCACCTGAGTCCAGCCTGCGGAAGGGCGGACCAAGATGGCAGGCCGCGCTGTGCCGGGGAGCGCCGTTCGGGGGAGCGACAGGGCCCCCCACAGTGATCGCCGGCGCCCTCCCCCACAGCGTTTCTCTCAGGACGCAGAGGAGGCGGCGTCCGAGGAGGTGTCGCGTGGTGCTGTGCGTGTGGCGGGCTCCTGGCCGAGCAGGTCCAACAGGGCCACGGCGTCGTGCTCCGGGGTGGCGGGTTCGGCGTAATAGGCGACCAGACGGTGGCCGGGTGTGCCTTCCAGGAGGAGGGACTGATAGCCGAGGGTGAGGTCGCCGACCTCGGGGTGGTGGAAGGTCTTGCGGCCCTGTGCGCGGCCCTTGACGTCGTAGCGCTCCCACAGGCGCGCGAAGTCCGGGCTCTTGAGCAGGAGTTCGCCCACGAGCTGGGCCAGGTCGGGGGCGTCGGGGTCGGTGCCGGCCAGCGCCCGCAGGCGCGCCACGCAGCCGCGGACCTGGTGGTGCCAGTCCTCGAACAGGTCGCGCGCGGCGGGGTGCAGGAAGACGTAGCGCGCGATGTTGCGCTGCTTCGCCGGCCACTCCTCGATCCCCGCTAGCAGCCGCAGGCCCGCGGGGTTGGTTGCCAGGATGTCGTTGCTGCGGCTGACCACGTAGGCCGGGCCGGGGCGCAGGTTCTCCAGCAGGAGCTTTACGCCGGGCCGCACCGTACGGCTGGGCGCGGCTGGGGGTGCCCCCTCTGGGGGAGGTTCCGGCGCCGAGCGCGCGGCTACGGTCGCGAGACTGCGCAGGTGCTCGTGCTCCTCCTCTCCCAGCTGCAGGGCACGGGCCAGCGCGTCCACGACGGACGGGCTCGGCCGGGTTTCCTTGCCCCGCTCCAGGCGGGCGTAGTAATCGATGCTGATACCGGCCAGGGTGGCCAGCTCCTCACGGCGCAGCCCAGGCGTACGACGCACCCCGGAGCCCGCTGCCAGGCCGACGTCCTCGGGCGTCACCCGGGCCCGGCGGGCACGCAGGAAGCGTCCCAGCTCGGTGCCGTTGTGCTGCTCACTCTTCATACCGTTCAGTCTGCTGGCCCCACGGCCGCTCTGGCATATGCGTGGGGGGCCCTGTCACACCCCGGAACGCCACTCCCCGGCACAGCGCGGCCTGCCACCGGGCGCCCGTGACCGTCACGCTGGAGAAAGCTGAAGATCAATTTCCTGTGATCTCCGGTACCGGCGACACCGACCCGGCGGGCACCCGCCACACGGAGCACACCATGAAGCACACCAAGCTGGGCAGCCTGGACGTCTCCCGGATCGGCATGGGCGCCATGCCGATCAACGCCCTCTACACGGGCGCCAACGCGGACAACGAGGAAGGCATCCGCGCCATCCACCGAGCCCTCGACCTGGGCGTCACCCTCATCGACACGGCCGAGGCGTACGGCCCGTTCCTCAACGAGGAGCTGGTGGGCAAGGCTCTGAAGGACCGCCGTGACCAGGTCGTCCTGGCGACGAAGTTCGGTTTCGTCTCGCACACGGGGCGTGACGCCGGTCTCGACAGCAGCCCGGAGAACGTGAAGCTCGCGGTGGAGGGCTCCCTCAAGCGACTGGGCACCGACTACGTCGACCTGCTCTACCAGCACCGCGTCGACCCCACCGTGCCGATCGAGGAGACCGTCGGTGCCATGGCCGAACTGGTCACCGAGGGCAAGGTCCGTGCGCTCGGCCTGTCCGAGGCCGGCCCCGGCACCATCCGCCGCGCCCACGCCACCCACCCCCTCGCCGCCGTGCAGACCGAGTACTCCCTGTGGTTCCGCGAGCCGGAGCAGGAGATCTTCCCCGTCACGCGCGAGCTGGGCATCGGCTTCGTGCCGTGGGCCCCGCTCGGACACGGCTTCCTCGCCAACGGCTTCCGTACGACCGACTGGTTCGACCCCGAGGTCGACCTGCGCGCGACCATGCCGCGCTTCAACGACCCCGCGCTCTTCCGGCAGAACCTGCGCGTCGCCGACGAGGTCAAGGCCATCGCCGACGAGGCCGGCGTCACGCCGGGCCAGCTGTGCCTGGCGTGGCTGCTCGCCCAGGGCGACGACATCGTCCCGATCCCCGGCACCCGGCGTGTGGCCCACGTCGAGGAGAACACCGCGGCCCACGGCATCGAGCTGCCCGCTGCCGTGCTGAGCAGGCTCGACCGGCTCACCCCGGCCATCGGTGACCGCCTCGGCAAGGACCACATGGACATGATCGACCACAACTGACCCGGGCCCGCCGAGAGCACGGTCATCAAAGGAGCACCACCCATGGCGGAGGAACCGACTCCCGCCCAGAAACTGATCGGCGACTTCGCGCCGAAGCTCGTCGAGCAAGTCCGTCACCGTGATCGGTGACGGCGCGGTCGGACTGTGCGCGGTGCTGGCCGCCAAGCGGCTCGGGGCCGAGGAGATCATCCTCATGGGCCGCCACAAGGACCGCACCGACCTCGGCCGGGACTTCGGCGCCACCGATGTCGTCCCCGAGCGCGGCGAAGAAGGCGTCGAGCGCGTGAGGGAGCTGACCGGAGGCGACGGCACCCACGCGGTCGTCGAGGCCGTCGGCACCGAACAGACCATGGACAACGCGCTCGGCATCGTCCGCCACGGCGGTGTCGTCAGCCGCCTCGGCGTCGCCCAGTACTCCTCCATCCCGCTGGGCTTCGACGCGATGATGGGCAACCTCACCGTCACCGGCGGCGCCGCCCCCGCCCGCGCCTACATCGAGGAACTGCTGCCCGACATCCTCGACGGCTCGGTCGAGCCGGGCCGGGTCTTCAACCACACCGTCAGCATCGATGGCATCCCCGACGGCTACCGCGCGATGGCCGACCGCACAGCGCTGAAGGTCCTCGTCCAGCCGTGAACCACCCCCGCACCGAAGGAACATCATGACCACACCCGCACCCCTGCTGAAGCTCAACAACGGCGTCGAGATGCCCGCCCTCGGCCTCGGTGTCTACCAGAGCCCGCCGGAGGAGACCGTTCCGGCCGTCGAGGCCGCCCTCAAGGACGGCTACCGCCTGATCGACACCGCAGCCGCCTACGGCAACGAGACGAAGGTCGGCGAGGGCATCCGTCGCTCCGGCGTCGACCGCGACGACGTCTTCGTCACCACCAAGCTGTGGCTGGACGACTACGGCTACGACTCCGCCCTGCGCGCCTTCGACACCAGCCTCGCCAACCTCGGCCTGGAGTACCTGGACCTGTACCTTCTGCACCAGCCGGTCCCGCTGGAGCCGGAGCCGTGGGTGGCCGCGTACAAGGCCGCCGAGAAGCTGCTGGCCGACGGACGGGTGCGGGCGATCGGCGTCTCCAACCACACACCCGGGCTGCTGCGCACGCTCATGGACAGCACCGAGGTGGTGCCCGCCGTCAACCAGGTCGAGCTGCACCCGTACTTCATCCAGCGCGAACTGCGCGAGGTGCACGAGAAGTTGGGCATCACCACCCAGGCGTGGTCGCCGATCGGCGGCATCACCCGCTACTGGCAACACGCCCCGAACGGCGGCCGAAGCGCCCTGGAGGAGCCAGTCGTCACCGATCTCGCCGCCAAGTACGGCAAGACGGCGGCCCAGGTGGTGCTGCGCTGGCACATCGAGCACGGCCTGTGCGCGATCCCGAAGTCGGTCAAGGCCCACCGCATCGCGGAGAACTTCGACGTCTTCGACTTCTCCCTCACTCCGGAAGAGGTCACCGCGATCGACGCCCTCGACACCGGACTGCGCAGCGGCCCCGACCCGGAGAGCATCCGGCTCGACACCTTCGGCCGCCGCACTCGCTGAACACGGGCCCGCTACGAGGACGTCGGCGACTTCTCGGCCACGGCCATGTCTAGCAGGACCAGCCTGTCGTGGTCAGGGGTGCCCGGTTCGGCGAAGTAGGCGATGAACCGCTGGCCGGGCGTTCCCTCGATCTGCATCGACTGGTAGCCGGGCGTGATGTCACCGACCTCGGGGTGGTGGAAGGTCTTGCTGCCGTGGGTGTGCCAGCGCACGTCGTAGCGCTCCCACAGGTCGGCGAACTCCTCGCTCTTGGAGTGGAGTTCACCGACCAGCTCGGCCAGGTCCGGCGCGTCCGGCTCGATGCCGGCCAGGGCGCGCAGGCGGCCCACACAGGCGCGGATCTGCTCGTCCCAGTCACTGAAGAGTGTCTGCGCCTGCGGATGGAGGAAGACGTAGCGCACCACATTCCGCTGGCTCTCGGGCCAGTCGCCCATGCCCGCGAACAGCCGCAGCCCGCTCGGGTTGCAGGCGATGATGTCCATCGTCCGGCTGACCACGTACGCCGGGCAGGGCCGCTGGTTGTCCAGGAGCAAGTGCACACCGGAGCGTACGGACCGGCCCGCCTCGCCCGGGGGCGCCGCCACGGTGCTGCGCGCGGCGCAGGCGACGAGGTCGCGCAGGTGCTCGTGCTCGGCCTTGTCCAGTCGCAGGGCACGGGCGAGGGCGTCGACGACGGACGGGCTGGGGTTGGTCTCCTTGCCGCGTTCCAGGCGCGAGTAGTAGTCGATGCTGACTCCCGCCAGGGTGGCCAGCTCCTCGCGGCGCAGGCCGGGGGTGCGGCGCAGGCCGGGACCGATCGGCACCCCCGCTTCCTCCGGGGTCACCCGGGTGCGGTGGGCGCGCAGGAAGCGTCCCAGTTCACTGCCGTTGCTGCCGCCCTGTTGCTCACGTGCCATGCGCCCAGTGTGGCAGGCCACCTGTTGCAAGTCTGTGCCCGGGACGAGCAGAACGTGGGGGGCCCTGTCACACCCCGGAACACCGCTCCCCGGCACAACACGGCCTGCCGCCGCTCGCGCGGGCCGAGCAGGCTGGACCCCGCCAGGGAAAACCATCTGTCCACCGCGCTCACAGGAGAGACATCCGTGTCCAGTCCCGTCGCGTCCACCCGGTCATCGGCCGGCACCGAGAACAGCCGTGCAGACGGTACCGGCGCCCGCTGGGCGCTGGCGGCCGCGCTGCTCGGCTTCTTCGTGATGACGCTCGACGCCCTGATCGTCAACGTCGCGCTGCCCGAGATCGGCCGAGACTTCGACAGCGGCATCACCGGGCTGCAGTGGGTGGTCGACGGCTACACGCTGATGTTCGCCGCACTGCTCCTGTCGGCGGGGTCCGTGACCGACCGGATCGGCGCGCGACAGGCGTTCGGGGCGGGGCTCGTGGTGTTCACCGCCGCCTCGGCGGCCTGCGGCTTCGCACCGAACCTGGGTGTGCTGGTCGTGGCCCGGCTGGTGCAGGGTGCGGGCGCCGCGGTGATCGTGCCGGCCTCGCTGGCGCTGATCCGCGAGGCGTTCCCCGACTCCGCGCAGCGGGCGCGGGCGATCTCGGTGTGGGCGATGGGCGGCTCGGTGGGTGCCGCGGCGGGCCCGGTACTGGGCGGCGTGCTCAGTGAGATCAGCTGGCGGATGATCTTCTTCGTCAACCTGCCGGTGGGCGTGCTGGCCCTGTTTCTGCTGGCCCACACTCTCCGCTCCCCGCGCCGCGCGGACACCCCGTTCGACTGGACCGGCCAGCTCACCGCGGTGGCGGCCATGGGCGGTCTGACGTACGCCGCGATCGAGGCCGGCGCGGTCGGGCTGACCGCTCCCCGGGTCCTGGTGGCATTGCTGGTCGCCGTGGTCGCGGGCGCGGCCTTCCTCATGGCGCAGGCCCGTGGCCAGAACCCGATGGTGCCGCTGCCGCTGCTCCGCGAGCGCACGATGGCGATCTCAGCGTCGATCGGCTTCGCCCTCAACGTCGGCTTCTACGGCATGATCTTCCTGCTCAGCCTGTACCTCCAGCAGGAGCACGGCCTGTCGCCGCTGGCCACCGGGCTGGCCTTCCTGCCGATGACCCTGCTGACCGCCTTCGTCAGCCCCACGGCCGCCTGGTGCGCCCGGAAGTTCGGCCCGCGCATGCCCATCATCACCGGGCAGCTCGCCATGACGGCGGGCCTCGTACTGCTCTGTGTCCCGCAGGCGTCGGCGCCCACCTGGCTGATGGTGCTGCTGATGATCCCGGTCGGCACGGGCGGCGGCCTCGCCGTACCGGCCGTGACCTCACTCCTCCTCGACCGCGTCCCGGCCGAGCGCGCCGGCACCGCCAGCGGCGTCCTGAACACCGCCCGCCAGATCGGCGGCGCCCTGGCCGTGGCCGTGTTCGGCGCCCTGGTGGCCCAGCACGCGACCTTCTTCCACGGACTGCGCACCAGCCTGCTGACCGCCGCCGGCTTGGTCCTCCTCACCACCGCGGCCAGCCTGCTGCTCAGGCCCGCCCCGCAGCGGTGACCACCCGCTGAACATCACGCAAGGAGCACCACCCATGACCACCACCACGACCTGGACGGACGACGAACTCGACCGCATCGAGCACGCCGAGGAACTGGACATCGCGTCCCTGCACTCCAGCGGCACGCTGAGCAGTTGGCGCACCATCTGGGTGGTCCGCGTCGGCGACGAGATCTACGTCCGGTCCGTCCACGGGCCCGGCTCCGACTGGTACCGCGGCACTCGCGGCCGCCACGAGGGTTGCATCGAGGCCGGGGGTGTCACCAAGGACGTCGCCTTCCTCGACCTCGCCGACGAGACCGACGCAGACGAGATCAACGAAGTCGTCGACGCCGCCTACCGCCGCAAGTACGGGCACTACGCCCCGTCCATCATCCAGGCCATCACCAGCGACACGGCGAGCTCCACGACCATGCGGCTCGACCCCCGCTGAATTAACGGCCTCCCGCAGACTCCGGCGACCGGCTCCGGCCGCGCCGCCGGTCATCAAGAAAACCCAACCCCCACAGGAGAACTGTGCTTACCGCAAACGCGTACGCCGCCACGTCCGCGACCGAACCGCTCTCCCCGATGATGATCGAGCGGCGCGAGGTCGGCCCGCGTGACGTCCTTATCGACATCAAGTACTGCGGCATCTGCCACTCCGACATCCACCACGCCCGCAGTGAGTGGGGCGAGCAGGTCTACCCGGTCGTGCCCGGCCACGAGATCGCCGGTGTGGTCGCCGAGATCGGCTCCGAGGTCACCAAGTACGCCGTCGGCGACAAGGTCGGCGTCGGCTGCCTGGTCGACTCCTGCCGCGAGTGTGACTACTGCCAGGCTGGGCGCGAGCAGTTCTGCGTCAAGGATGGCGGCACCCTCACCTTCGGCGACACCGACAAGTACGGCCAGTTCACGCAGGGCGGCTACTCCACGCGCATGACGGTGGACCAGGACTTCGTCCTGAAGCTGCCCGACAGCGTGGACCTGGCCAACGCGGCCCCGCTGCTGTGCGCCGGCATCACCACCTACTCGCCGCTCAAGCGCTTCGGCGCCGGTCCCGGCAAGAAGGTCGCCGTCATCGGCTTCGGCGGGCTCGGCCATATGGCCGTCAAGTTCGCCAACGCCCTGGGCGCCGAGGTCACTGTGCTCTCGCAGTCGCTCAAGAAGCAGGATGACGGCAAGAAGCTCGGCGCCGACCACTACTACGCCACGAGCGACCCGGAGACCTTCGAGAAGCTGGCCGGCACGTTCGACCTCATCATCAACACGGTCAGCGCCAAGATCGACTTGGACGCCTTCCTCGGCCTGCTGGCCGTCGATGGTGCCCTGGTCAACGTCGGCGCCCCGGCCGAGCCGCTGTCGGTCAACGTCTTCTCCCTGCTGATGAAGGGCCGCACCTTCGCCGGCTCCCTCATCGGCGGGCTGCCGGAGACCCAGGAGATGCTCGACTTCGCCGGCGAGCACGGCATCGGCGCCGAGGTCGAGGTCATCGGCGCCGAACAGATCAACGAGGCGTACGACCGCGTCCTCGCCTCCGACGTCCGCTACCGCTTCGTCATCGACACCACGACGCTGGCCTGAACCACGGCCCGCGCCTGAAAGCACCCGTACGGGGGCTGTTCCCCCGACGCCCCCGTACGGGGCCCTCCCGGAAACGGACACTCCATGACCACCATCGCCATCGTCGGAGCGGGACCCGGCCTCGGCGCCGCTGTCGCCCGCCGCTTCGGCCGCGAGGGCCACGAGGTCGCGCTCATCGCCCGCGATCAGGCCAGGCTCGACGCCCTCGCCGCCAACCTGGCCGACGAGGACGTCACGGCGCGCGGCTTCTCCGCCGACGTGCACGACACCAAGTCCCTCCAGGCCGCGCTGGATGCGGCGCACACCACACTCGGGCCGATCGAGATCCTGCAGTACAGCCCCGTTCCCCGTGCCGACTTCATGCAGCCGGTGCTTCGGACCACAGCCGCGGACCTGACCGGGCCCGTCGAGTTCTCCGTCTACGGGCCGGTCACCGCCGTACAGCATGTGCTGCCCGACATGCGCGCCCTCGGCCGCGGCACGATCCTGTTCGTCAACGGCGGCACCGCGGCGATCCCGCACCCCGACCGGGCGGGCACGTCCATCGCGTTCGCCGCCGAGAGCGCATACGGTCATCTGCTGCACGACACGCTCGCCGCCGAGGGCATCCACGTCGGCCAGCTGATCATTCCCGGTGCGATCATCCCGGGGCACCACCGGAAGGACCCTGCCGTGCTGGCGGACACGCTGTGGTCCCTGCACGTCGACCGCCACGGCTTCCGTCGCTACGCCGACGACCTCGATTCCTGAACATCCCTGAACCGACGGGAAAGACACCGTGCTTGGCCTCGAACTCATCGTGGTCCTGGGCCTTGCCCTCCTGCTCGGGGAAGGCATCGGCCACCGACTGCGCATCGCACCGCCCGTGCTGCTGCTCGTCATCGGCGCGCTGCTGGGCTTCGTCCCGGCGCTGCGTGAGGTCCACATGCCGCCTGAGGCCGTGCTGCTGCTGTTCCTGCCGGCGCTGCTGTACTGGGAGAGCCTGACGACCTCGCTCCGCCAGATCCGCAGCGACCTGCGCGGCATCGTCCTGATGGGCACCACCCTGGTGATCGTCACAGCGGGTGCCGTCGCTGTCGTAGCCCATGCGCTGGGGTTGGACTGGGGCCCGGCCTGGGTGCTGGGCGCCGCGGTCGCCCCTACTGACGCCACCGCCGTCGGTGTCCTCGCCAAGTCCCTGCCCCGCCGCAACGTCACCCTGCTGCGTGCCGAGAGCCTGATCAACGACGGCACCGCGCTCGTGGTCTACGGCCTCGCGGTGGGCATCACGGTCGGCGAGGAACATCTGACGTTCCCCCACGTCACGTGGCTGTTCCTGGTCTCTTACATCGGCGGTGCCGCCGCCGGCGCGCTCACGGCCTGGCTCGGCATCCAGGTGCGCCGCCGCTTCCACGATCCGCTGATGGGCAACGTGGCGGTCGTCATCACACCGTTCACGGCGTTCCTCCTGGCCGAGCTGATCCATGCCTCGGGGGTCCTCGCCGTCGTCGTGGCCGGGCTGATCATGAGTCAGGCGTCCCCCCGACTGGTCGGGGCTGCGACGCGTCGCCAGGGCGAGGAGTTCTGGACTCTGTCGACCTTCGTCCTCAACGGCGCCCTGTTCGTCCTGGTCGGTCTTGAGGCGCAGTCAGCCGTGCGCGGTCTGCACGGGAACGACCTCACCCATGCGCTGATCGCGGTCGGCGCCGTCTCGGCCGTGCTCGTGGGAGCACGGTTTGCCTTCCTGTTCACGGCGGTCCATCTGATCCGCCTGGTCGACCGCCGCCCGCAGCAGCGGCTGCGCCGGATGAACTACCGCGCCCGTGTGGTCAGTTCCCTGTCCGGTTTCCGCGGTGCCGTGTCCCTGGCGGTGGCACTGTCGGTGCCGACCGCGCTGGACTCGGGCGCGCCGTTCCCGGACCGCGACACGATCGTCTTCGTCACTTCGGGCGTCATCGTTACCACGCTGGTGGTGCAGGGCCTGCTGCTTCCCGTGGTGGTCCGCTGGGCCCGCCTGCCCCGCGACACCTCGGTCGACGAGGAGCTGTTCCTCGCGGAGACCACCGCCACGGAGGAGGCCCTCAAGTCGCTTCCCCAGGTGGCCGAGGAACTCGGCACCGACGCGGCCGTCACGGAGCGCATGCGCCACGAGTACGAGACCCACCTGCAGGTTCTGCGAGCGAGCGGCGGAGAGGCCGACGACGAGGAGGCGCTGCGCCACGACCGGCACTACACCGCGCTGCGCCTCGAACTCCTCGCCCACAAACGCGCCACCGTCCTGCGGCTGCGCGACGAGCACGAGATCGACGACACCGTGCTGCGCCAGGTCCAGCGGCGCCTCGACATCGAGGAGGTACGACTGTCCCGGCAGCAGTCGGCCGAGTGACCCTCCCGGTCACCGTGCCGCCTGGGCCCTGATCTGGTCGAGGGCGTCGTTGAACCCGTCGGGCGTGCCGCTGGAGCCCGCCAGCCGGGAGACGCGCACCTCGTCGATGTTCCGGCCGACGACGACGTCCGGGACGGCCTCGGCGAAACGTTCCTGGTAGTCGAGCGAGGTGGGGATCGTGGCGTTCGGGGTCACCTCGGCATCGGTGATGACATCGTCGTCGAGGGTGACCGTCACGTCGATGCTGGAGGGCAGGCCCCCGTACCACCCTGTCGCACGGTACGTGCCGTCGGCGTAGCCGGAGTTCCGGGCGGACACCGACGGGGACGAGGAGGCCGTGGCCCGCCGCGTGCCCGCCCCGTCCTGGTCCTCGTCCGCGGCGGAGCAGCCGCCGACGGCCGCGGAGACGGAGGCTCCGAGCAGCGTCGCGGTCGCGATCTTCCTGTGCAGGGCTGACATGGCTCGTCGTGCTCCTTCGGTTGCGCTGGTCATGCTGTCTGCTGCTGCGCCCGGCGGCCCGTGAACACTTCACCGGGGAAGTCCCGCGACACCTCGACATGCCTGTCGGCGTGCATCCGCACGTACGCGAAGGGGAAGTCGTGGGCGAGCGTGTGTCCTTCGGTGAAGAACAGCGCGGTCGCCAGTCCGTCGGCGACCGCGGCCTCGTCGGCGACGGCCCACGTGGCGACGACGCCCCTGACCGGCCGACCCGTGCGGGCATCGACCACGTGATGCAGCCCTTCGCCCCAGGCGCGCCGGTTGACCGCTGACGCGCACAGCGCCCGGCCCTTCAGATCCGCCACTCCGATGACGAGCCGCGGATCGAATGGGTGCTCAAGACCGACCCGGATGGTCGGCCCGCCCTCGTGCCGTAGATCGCCGCCGCCGTCCACGACGAACCGCTCAATGCCGGCGCCTCGCAGGACGTCCGCGACCAGATCGACGAGGTAGCCCTTCCCGGCCGCGCCGACGTCGATCACGAGCGGACGCCGGGTGACGACGAGCGCGCCGTCCCGGACGACATCGGCGGCCCAGGTCTCCTGGCCCCGGGCGCTCTCCTGGGCCCGGATCGTCGCCGGAGCGGGCGTGAGCGAGTAAGCGGGGTCGTATCCGAGCAGCTCCAGATCGCGGCCCACGAGGGGATCGACGGCGCCCGAAGTGGCCGCGGCAAGACGGTCGTACAGGTCGAACAGGGCCAGGGAATCGTCCGGGAACTCGAACCGGCCGCCGTGCGGTGCGGCGGCGATCCGGGAGACCAGTGAGTCCGGCCGGAATCGGGAGTACGTGGCGTCGAACCGGCGGATCCGCTCCAGGACGTCCGCGCGGACGCCCTCGGTGAGGGGCTCGTCCGTCTCGATGCTCCACCGGGTGCCGATGGCGTCGAAGGTGACGCGTTGCACAGCCACTGTCCGTACCTCTCACCCGTCTGAAGGCCGGGCTCGGGCCTTTGGCGTCCACGGTGCCGCGCACGGCCGGTGCGAGGGAGACCGTGTGGTGCCGGGGAGCGCCGTTCCAGGGTGTGGCAGGGCCTGTCTCACGCCGCTCATCTGCGCTATCCATCAGACGGTGCTCGCGACGGGCATGGGAGAAAGGGCACGGCCAGTGAGGAACACAGGCAGTGCGGAGCACGCTCCGCAGGCCGGGGCACGCACCGTACTGGTCGGCAGTCGGGTGACCACGTTCGAGCTCTTCTTCGACCTCGTGTACGTCATCACCCTCACCCGCGTCACCCAGTACATGGCCCAGGAGCACAGCGGTCTCGGCGTGCTCCACGGCGTGCTGCTTCTGGCTCTGGTCTGGTTCTCGTGGTCCGCGTACGCCTGGCTGGGCAACCAGGCCCGGGCCGACCTCAGCGTCGTACGGCTGGGGATGACACTCGCCATGGCCGGGGTCTTCGTGATCGCGCTGACCGTCCCGGAGGCGTGGGACGACTCCCCAGGTGGGTTGTACGGGCCGCTGGTGCTGCCCTGTGCCTACCTGCTCGTGCGCAGCGTGCACCTCGTCATCTACGCGCACCTGGCGCGCGGCGACCGGGGGCTGCTGCGGCAGATCGCCGTGTCGTGGCCGCCGGTGCTGACCGGCTCCGCCCTTCTCATCGTCGGCGCGGCGATCGGCGGCCGATGGCAGACGACGCTGTATGCGGCGGCGATCGTGGTGGACTGGGGCGGCGTCTACCTCACGTCGCGGCGGGGCAGTTGGCGCATCCACAGCGCGCCGTACTTCACCGAGCGGCATCAGCTGTTCGTCATCATCGCGATCGGCGAGTCACTCATCGCCATGGCCGCCGGCGCCACGGACCGTCCGATCGGCGTGCCTCTGCTGGCAGCCGGCGTTCTGGGCGTGGCGGCGGCAGCGGGCCTGTGGTGGCTGTACTTCGACGTGGTGAGCCTGCTGGTGGAGCACCGGCTGGTCGAGACACGGGGGCGGGCCCGCCTCAGCCTGGCGGTCAACGCCTACGGCTACGCCCACTTCCCCATCGCGGCGGGCATCGTGCTGACCGCGCTCGGCGTCGAGGGCGTCGTGGCCTACGCCGACAGCGGCAAGGGACTGGGCGGCTTCTACGCCGGCGTACTGTGCGGCGGAGCCGCCACGTATCTCGCCGGTCTGCTGCTCTTCGGCCGTATCTCCGCCGGGGTGTGGGGCCCGTTCCGCCTGGCCGCTCTGTGCCTGCTGCTCGCCTGGCTCCCGGCGGCGGTCGTGCTGCCGCCGCTGGCCGGGCTGTCCGGCGTCGTGGTGCTGCTGGCCGCAGTGGCCGCCTGCGAGACCTGGTGGTACGCGGAACTGCGCCGGAGCGTGCGCCCGGAACAGGGGTCAAACGCCCCAGTCTGACAGTGCCGTGCCCCGTGGGACAGATGGGAGAGGGGCTCTGTCATACCCCGGCTCACCGCTCCCCGGCATGGCACGGCCTGTCACATGTCCACCGGGCCCAGCATGCTGCAGCAAGACCGCAATCTCCCCCCCCCCCATCGAGAGAGTGGGCATGACTGCCGAGCCCTCCGCATCAGATGTGTTTCCCCCCACCCAGCCCCCGTCCGCACCGACTCGCCGGACCTTCATCGCGACGACCTCCGTGGCCGGCGGTGTCCTCGCGGCGGGCGGTCTGGCCGCAGGTACGTCGCTGCTCGGTGCCGAGGCGGCCGCGGCCGCCTCGGCACCACCCGGCAGCCGTGTCACCTTGACCGTCAACGGCCGTCGGCACACCGTCATGGTGGACAACCGGACGTCGCTGCTCGACCTGATACGCGAGCACCTGGGATTGACCGGCTCCAAGAAGGGCTGCAACGCCGGTGCCTGCGGTGCCTGCACGGTCCTGGTCGACGGACGCCGGGTCAACTCCTGCCTGACGCTCGCGATTCGCCTGAACGGCGCTGTGGTCACCACGATCGAGGGCCTGGCCAACGGCGACGAACTGCACCCGCTCCAGCAGGCGTTCATCGACCAGGACGCCTTCCAGTGCGGCTACTGCACCCCGGGCCAGATCATGTCCGGCGTCGGCTGCATCCAGGAGGGCCACACTGGCTCCGAGGACGAGATCCGGGAGTGGATGAGCGGCAACATCTGCCGCTGCGGCTGTTACGTGAAGATCGTGCGCGCGGTCGAGCAGACCGCCGCCGACGGGAAGTAAGGGGCCACCCGCCATGTATCCCTTCACGTATACGAAGGCCGCCGACACCCGCGAGGCACTCGGCGCCGGGCAACGCGGCGGACGCTACATCGCCGGCGGCACCACCCTGGTCGACCTCATGCGGGAGACCGTCGAGCGTCCCGGCACGCTGGTCGACATCGGCGGACTGCCGTTGCGCGAGGTCAGAGTCACCGAGCGCGGCGGCCTGCGCATCGGCGCGCTAGTGACGATGGCCGAAGCCGCCACGCACCCCAAGGTCCGCATCGCCTACCCCGTCGTCTCCCAGGCACTGGAGCTGAGCGCCTCCGCCCAGCTGCGGAACATGGCGACGATCGGCGGCAACATCATGCAGCGCACCCGGTGCACGTACTTCCGCGACGTCACGGCCGCCTGCAACAAGCGTGAGCCCGGCTCGGGTTGCGCCGCGCTGGAGGGCTTCAACCGCACCCACGCCATCCTCGGCACCTCCGACTCCTGCGTGGCCACCCACCCCTCCGACGTCGCCGTGGCCTTCGCGGCACTGGAGGCGCGGGTGCACCTCCTCGGCCCGGACGGCGAGCGCACCGTCCCCTTCACCGACTTCCTGCTCAAGCCGGGAAGCACCCCGAACCGCGAACAAGCGCTGCGACAAGGCGAGTTGATCACCGCCGTCGAGATCCCGGCCCACGCGCGGCCGCTCGCGTCCGGCTACCTGAAGGTCCGGGACCGGCAGTCCTACGAGTTCGCGCTGACCTCGGCGGCCGTCGCACTGCACATCCGCCGCGGGGTGATCCGCCAGGCGAAGGTCGCCGCCGGAGGCGTGGGCACCGTGCCCTGGAAGCTGCCTGCCGTCGAGCAAGCCCTCATCGGTGAGCGGCCCTCAGGCCGGCTCTGGGCCGAGGCCGCCGGCCACGCGGCGGACGGCGCCCGCCCGCTCCAGCACAACCGCTTCAAGGTCGAGCTGCTCAAACGCACCGTCGAACGCCAGCTGCGCATCGTAGGAGACATCACATGAGCCCCCAGCCGCAGGCAGCAGTCGGCGCGCCGCTCTCCCGCGTGGACGGGCGGCTGAAGGTGACCGGCCAGGCGAAGTACGCCGCCGATCAGGAGCCCGAGGGAGTGGTGCACGCCGTCGTGGTCGACAGCGGCGTCGCCCGTGGCCGGATCGCCGGCATCGACACCCGCGCCGCCGAAGCCCAGCAGGGCGTACTGAAGGTGATCCACCACCGCAACGCCCCCAAGCTGCCCTACCGGGACAACCCGGGCTCGCTGAACCTTCCGGGTGAGCGGCTGCGCGTCTTTCAGGACGACCAGGTCCGCTTCCACGGCCAGCCGGTCGCCGTCGTCGTGGCCGCCACCTTGGAAGCCGCCCAGCACGCGGCGAGCCTGGTGAGCATCGACTACGACAGCGAGCGGCCCGCCACCGACCTCTCCGAAGCACCGGCGGCAGGCGAGCCCAGGACCTACGCGCGCGGCGACGCGGAGGCGGCCCTGCGATCCGCTCCCGTACGGCTGGAGATGACGTATCGGCCGGCCCGCAACCACCACAACGCGATGGAGCTCCACGCCACCATCGCCCGCTGGGACGGCGACCGGCTGACGCTGTGGGACAAGACCCAGTGGGTGCGGAGCCCCCGTGACGAACTCGCCGCGAACTTCGGCATTCCGGCGGAGAACATCCGTGTCATCTCCCCCTTCGTCGGCGGCGCGTTCGGCAACGCCGCGCGGGCCTGGCCGCACATCACCATCGCGGCCCTCGCCGCCCGCGAGACGGGACGCCCGGTCAAGCTCGTCCTGACACGCAGGCAGCTCTACTTCGGAGTGGGCTACCGGCCGTCGTACGAGTACACGGTGCGCCTCGGCAGCGACCGCCGAGGCCGGCTCACCGCCATGACCCACGACCTGCGCGCCGAGACGTCGAGGTACGAGACGTTCGCCGAGCGCGGCGTCATCGCTCCGGGCCAGATGCTGTACACCACGCCCAACGTCAGCCAGACACACCGTACGGTGCCGCTGGACGTGAACACCCCGACCCCGATGCGCGGCCCCGGCTACACCACCGCCGCCTTCGCCGTCGAGAGCGCCATGGACGAGCTCGCCCACGAACTCGGCATCGACCCCATCGAGCTGCGGCAGCGCAACGAACCCGACAGCGACCAGTCCAACGGGCGGCCGTTCTCCACCCGGCGGCTGCGCGAGTGCTACACCATCGGCGCCCGCGAGTTCGGCTGGAGCCGTCGCGACCCCAGGCCCCGCTCGACCCGCGACGGCGACTGGCTGATCGGCACCGGCATGGCGACCGCGCTCTACGACACCCTACGGGGCGCGGGCCAGGCCCGGGTGCGGCTGGACGCCGACGGCACCGCGCTGATCGAGTCCGCGACCAGCGACATGGGCCCCGGCACCTACACCTCCATGACCCAGGTCGCCGCCGACGCCCTCGGCCTCGCGGTCCGCAACGTGACCTTCCGGCTCGGCGACACCGCCATGCCCGAGGCCCCGATCCACGGCGGCTCGCAGACCATGGCCAGCGTGGGAACCATCGTCCAGGACGGTTGTGACAAGCTGCGCCGGCAGGCGGTCGAACTCGCCGTCCAGGACTCGCGATCACCGTTGTACGGCATCGACGCGGAGGACGTGGTGGTGCGCGGCGGCCGGATGCATGTGCGGGACAACCCCGCCCGCGGGGAGACGTACCGGCAGCTACTCACCCGCAACGACCGTGCTCACCTGGAGGCGATGGGCTCCTGGACCCCGGGGCAGTCCCGGTCCTCCATGTACGCCTACGGGGCGGTGTTCGCCGAGGTCGGCGTGGACGCCCGACTGGGCCTGGTGCGAGTACGGCGAATGCTCGGCGTCTTCGACGCGGGCCGCATCATCAGCCCCAAGCTCGCCGACAGCCAGGCCCTGGGCGCCATGGTCGGCGGCATCGGCACGGCCCTGCTGGAACACACGGTCACCGACCACCGCGACGGCCGGATCGTCAACGCCAACCTCGCCGACTACCTGGTCCCGGTCAACGCCGACGTCCCCGACATGAAGGCGATCTACGTCGACGGGCGCGACGACGAGGCCGACCCCATCGGCGTCAAGGGCCTCGGCGAGGTCGTCCTGGTCGGTGTGGCGCCCGCCCTCGCCAACGCCGTCTTCCACGCCACGGGCCGACGGGTGCGCGAGCTGCCCATCACCGCCGAGTCCCTGCTGTGACCAGCGTCGGGCGGCGGCTCCACGCACCACCGCCCGACGGTCCCGAGCCGCCGTCCTTCCTGGCTGGAGACGCCCTCCCGTGCTGAACATCGCGGACACGCTGCACACCTGGTGCCGCGCCGCCCGCCCCTTCGCCCTCGCCACCGTGGTCCAGGTCAGCGGCAGCGCACCGCTGCCCGTCGGCACCGCGCTGGCCGTCGACGCCGACGGCAACGCGGTCGGCAGCGTGTCCGGAGGATGCGTGGAGGGCGCCGTGTACGAGCTGTGCCAACAGATCCTCAAGTCCGGCGAACCGCCGACCCGGGCGCGGTTCGGCTACTCAGACGACGACGCCTTCGCCGTGGGCCTGACCTGCGGCGGCGAACTCGACGTCCTGGTGCAACGAATCGACCCCGCCGGTCTGCCCCACCTCACCGCGGGCCTGGAAGAGGTGGCACTCGGCCGACCCGTCGCCCTCGCCCAGATCATCGACGGGCCAGAAGAACTCCTCGGCCGCACCCTCTGCGTCACCGGCGACGGCAGCGCGCTCGACGGAACCCTGGGACGCGCGGACTGGGACCGGGCGGTGGCGGCGCAGGCCCGCGCACTACTGCGCCCGGGCCGTACCGGTCGGGTGGAGGTCGGCGGGGAGGCGACGACATGCCCGCAGACACTGTCCGTACTCGTCCACACCCACGCGTCCCGCCCCCGGATGCTGATCTTCGGCGCGGTCGACTTCGCCGGCGCGCTCAGCGAGATCGGCCGTTTCCTCGGCTACCGGGTCACGGTGTGCGACGCCCGCCCTGTCTTCGCGACCGCCGCCCGCTTCCCGCACGCCGACGACGTGGTGGCCGACTGGCCGCACCGCTACCTCGCCGCCGCCACCGACGTGGACGCCCGTACCGTCGTCTGCGTCCTCACCCACGACGCCAAGTTCGATGTCCCCCTGTTGCGTCTGGCGCTGAGCCTGCCCGTGGGCTACGTGGGCGCGATGGGCTCACGACGCACCCATGCCCACCGCCTGGAACTACTGCGGGAGGCCGGTGTACCGCAGGAGTACCTCGCCCGCCTGCGCTCCCCGATCGGCCTCGACCTCGGCGCCCGCACGCCGGAAGAGACGGCCCTCTCCATCGCGGCAGAGATCACCGCCCACGCGCATCAGGGCTCGGGAACGCCTCTGACCTTGAGCACGGGTCCCATCCATACCCGAGAGTGAGTGCCTGCGGGATCATCGGGGGTCCGTCCCTGACCCGGGACGACCGGGAGTGCCCTGGCGGATCGCTCACAGCAAAGGTGAGGGACCGTCCGGGGTCGTCAGGAGCGCCAGATGGGCGAGGTCTCCGGGCGGAGGTGTCGTCACCGACCACAGCGGCGGCGGAGATCCGTCGGCCACCGCGGCCGGTGCGTCGGTCAGACTCATCCGCTCGCGCAGACGGCCGTAGAAGTCCATTGGCCCGAGCCGTACGGCCCGCAGTCGACGCGGCGCGGCGTAGACCCCGATCCAGTCCCCCGGATCGAGCACGCCCCGCAGCTGACCGTCGATGCTGACCGCGGCCTGCCCCGAGCGTTCCAGGACGCGCAGCCCGATCGGCTCGTCGGGGGCTGTGATGATGGAGCGGTTGAAGGCCATGTGCGGAGCCACCGGCGTGAAGACGAGGGCCTCCGCGCGGGGCGAGACGACGGGTCCGCCGGCGGCGAAGCTGTAGGCGGTCGAGCCGGTCGGTGTGGCGACCAGCAGGGCGTCGGCGGAGTAGGAGGCCAGGAGGCGGCCGGAGACGTAGACGCCGACCGAGACCTGGCGGTCTCTGGCCAGCTTCTCCAGGACGATGTCGTTGAGCGCGGTGACGTCCAGCGGGATGCCCCACTCGTCGTCGACCTCGCAGTCGGGGCGCACCTGGGGAGGCGGCAGGAGTGGCCCACGGCCGTACCGCACCCATGGCTCCATGCCCTCCGGTACCTCCAGGCGGCGGGAGGCCCGCAGGGCGAGCAGCATGCGGCTGTCGATCCGGATCCGGTCCTCGCGCACCGCGTCCAGTGCCGCCCGCACCTCGGCGGCCGACACCTCCGTGAGGAAACCCACCCGGCCCAGGTCGACCCCCAGGACCAGGGCGTCGTTCTCCGCGGCCAGCCGGGCACCGCGCAGGAAGGTGCCGTCCCCGCCCAGAGTGACGACGAGGTCAGGGTCGCCCGCGGCCTCGGCCTCCTCGCGGGCGCCGCGCCGCCCGCCGTCGTGCCATACGTCGATGTCCGTGCACCGCACGGCGTGCTCCTCGCACCACGCGCGGACCACGCCGGCCGCCTCCACGGCCTCCGTGCGCCCGCCGTGCACGACCAGGCCGAGCCGGTCCACTGTCACATCCGCCTCCGGAAGGTCCCGGTCACCAGGTCGTGGCCACGGTGCGGACCGTGGCCCAGGTGTCGCCCTTGTGGGCGTAGTCGGTGGTGAGTTGCAGCCGCCAGTCGGCGCGGGTGCCGTACACGGTCGCGTCCGTGACGGTCTGGGCGACGAGGCGAGCCGTGTCGCCCTCGATGTCGAGTGTCGTCTTCTTCTCGTCGATCGTGTGGTAGACGAAACGGCCCTGCCGCATCTGGGCCAGCCATTCGGCTTTCGGCTGCACATAGCCGGTCATGTGGGTGAGGGTGAAGTCGTCGTCGAGCAGGTCGTCGAGCGCCGCGGTGTCTCCCTCGTCCATGGCGTCCAGATAGGCGCAGTGAGCGTCGAAGATCTCCTCGCGGGCTCTCTGGTCGGCTGACGGCTGCACGGTGGCTCCTGACGTGGGTGCGGTCCTGTCGGCGGACGCGGACAGTGCGGGGGCTGATGTGGGTGTCGACGACGGCGTGCAGGAGACCGCCGACACAGCCAGGGCCGCCGCCGCCAGACCTGTCCATCCCCAGGATCGCTTCATCGGCCCGGCTCCGCGTTCTCCAGCGGCCATCGGTGACCAGGCCGTCGGCCTCGGCACGACCCCAGCTTCCGGGCTCGTAGGCGACCGGCTTCCCGTCGGGGCCGAGCAGCTCCCCGACGATGCGCTAGGACGACGCCGTCGGCGGCGGTGTTCTCCCCGACCCGCTCGACCCGCTCGACGCGCTTGGTGCCGGGGATGGGGGCGATGTCGTCGCCCTGGGCGAGCAGCCAGGCCAGAGCCACCTGCGTCGGCGTGGCGCCCACCTCGTCGGCCAGGCGCAGGTTGCGCTGGAAGTTCTCGCCCGTGAAGCGCGGGTTGTTCTTGCGCCAGTCGGTGTCGTCGAAGTCGTCGGTCGAGCGGATCTGCCCGGTGAGGAAGCCGTGGCCCAGTGGCGAGTAGAGCACGAACCCGATGCTCAGTTCCCGCAGCAGTGGCAGTACCTCCAGCTCGGGGTCACGGGTCCACAGGGAGTACTCCGACTGCAGAGCCGTGACCGGGTGGACGGCGTGGGCGCGCCGGATCGTCTCCATGCCCGCCTCGGACAGCCCGATGTGGCGGACCTTGCCCTCGGCGACCAGCTCGGCCAGGGTCCCGACGGTGTCCTCGATGGGGGTGTCGGGGTCGACGCGGTGCTGGTAGTAGAGGTCTATGCAGTCGGTGCCGAGGCGCCTCAGGGAACCCTCGACGGCGATGCGGATGTTCGCCGGGCTGCTGTCGACGCCTTCACGGCCCGTGTGCGACATGAAGCCGAACTTCGTGGCCAGCACGACCCCGTCGCGACGCCCCTTCAGCGCCCGGCCGACGAGCTCCTCTTTGGTGAAGGGCCCGTAGACCTCGGCGGTGTCGATGAAGGTGACGCCCAGGTCGAGCGCCCTGTGGATCGTACGGATCGATTCCGCGTCATCCGTGCCCGCCCCGGTATAGGCGTGGGACATCGACATCGCGCTCAGACCGATGCGGGAGACCTCCAGATCGCCCAGCTTGATGTACTTCATCGTCCGCTTCGTGTGTCTCGGATTCCTGGGCACACCCGCGGATGCCCTGTGCTGGAGCGCCTGATCTTCGAGCTACAAGGCAGCCTGCTGCGGTCGCTCGCCGTGTGGGAGACCGCACCGTTCCGGGGAGTGGTGTTCCGGGGTGTGACAGGGCCCCCAGGGCCACCCCCAGACCGGAAGTGCCCGCCCTGCAGAAAGATGGGTGCAGAGCGGGCACGTGGTTCCAGCTGAACGTCACCATCACCGCCGCAACTGTCCTACTAACCGCTGGCCGGTCAGCCGGTCAGCGGGGCGGTGCTTCGACGCCCGTCAGCGCGAGGGACGCTGCCGGAAGCCGGTCACCGTGGATGGTGATCTGCGCGACGGCGGCGTTGAGCTCCTGGAGTTCGTCGGGGCTGAACCTGACTTCTTCCGCGCCGATGTTCTCCAGGAGGTGGGACAGCCGGGTGGTGCTGGGTATCGGCACGATCCACGGCTTCTGGGCCAGCAGCCAGGCGAGGTCGATCTGGGCGGGCGTGGCGCCCTTGCGTACGGCCCACTCCTGGAGGAGCTGGACGAGTGGCATGTTGGCGGCCAGGTTGTCCCGGCTGTTGCGGGGCATCGCGGTCCGGCGGTCTCCCTCTGTGAACGGGAAGTACGGACTCATCGCGCCGGTCGTGAAGCCCATGCCCAGGGGCGCCCAGCACACGAAGCCGATGCCGAGTTCCTCGCAGAGCGGCAGGACCTGCTCCTCCGGTCCGCGCCACAGCATGGAGTACTCGTTCTGGATCGCGGTGAGCGGCAGGACCGCGTGGGCCCGGCGGATGGTCCCCAGGCCCGGCTCGGACAGGCCCCAATGCCGCACTTTGCCCTGAGCGACGAGGTCCTTCACCGTGTCCGCGACGTCCTCGATCGGGACGGTGGGATCCACCCGGTGCTGGTAGAGCAGGTCGATGTGGTCTGTCCGCAGGCGCCTCAGTATGCCGTCGACGACCTGCCGGATGCGCTCGGGACGGCTGTTCAAGCCGGTGTTCGCTCCGGTGTCCGGGTCGATGTTCCAGCCGAACTTGGACGCGATCACCACGTCGTCGCGAACGGGCCGGAGGGCCTCGCCGAGGATCCGTTCCGACTCGAACGGTCCGTACGCCTCGGCCGTGTCGAAGAACGTCACTCCCTGGTCGAAGGCTGTCCGGATGAGGGCGACCATGTCCTTGCGGCTGGTAACGGGGCCGTAGAGGTTGCCCGGCATGGTCTGGGTGCCGAGGCCGATGCTGGAAACCTTCAGGGACCCGGGCCCGGACCCGAGCCGACGGTGACCAGTCTGCGTGATGGCCGCGGTCACCGGGTTGCGACGGCCGACGGGGCCCTTGGTGCCGGTCTCGGACGATGCGGTTTGCGCCTGTGCCAGTGTGGCCGGCGCGGCCACCACCGAGGTGGCTGCCAGCCCGGCCGCACCCATCAGGAAGCCGCGACGGCCGCGGTCGGTCGAGTTGCCGTTCGGCGTGCTGTCCTGTTCGTGCATGCGTTACATCCCTCATGTTCGTCGCTTCGTCCGGCGGTATCGGCTCACCACGTCCGTGGATTCGGACGACGCCCCGGCTTGTCCGGTGAGGGGCGCGTCCTGTGGTGCCGATGTTGCCGGGCGGTCAGTAAAACTCAAGCAGAGCGCCCGCCGGGGTGGGAGGCCGTGCTGTTCCACGCCGTGCCAGTGCCCCCCAAAAACCGGGCAAAGATCCCTTTTGGCCGGGCTCGGCCCGGACCGCGGGACCGCAACTGGCGGGCGTCATGAAATCCCGAGACTGTCGAGCCAATCGCTCACCTCCGCCTCGGCATTGTCCATATCGTCTCGTGAGATCGTGAACGCATTACTGATCACAGTGGAATCAGTAAGCTTTTCGGTGACAATTTCAACAGTTCCCGACAGGCGGCTTCCGCCATGGGTGGTGAATAGAATGATGTTCTTTTTGCTGAAATCGTGCTGTTCAAGGAATGTGTGCACCGGCATCGGCAGGCTGTACCACCAGATCGGATAGCCGATGAACACGGTGTCATATTCTTCAAGGTTCGGTATCAGGGCTTTGAGTTTCGGCCTTTCGTCGTCTTCTTGCTGTTTTAGCGCGAGATCTGACAGTGTTTTGTGATCGAGGGGCAACTCTTCCGCTGTCTCGATGCGAAATACCTCGGCGCCCGTGCTCTCCTCGATGATTTGAGCGACGTATTGGGTGTTCCCGAGAACCTTGCCATCAACGACATGAGTGCTATTCTGCTCGTTCTCCGTCATGTTGTTCGGGTCATCGGTTTCCGGCATCGAAAAATAGGCGACCAAAGTGCGTGAATTATCCAATGGCGGGACGGTTTTCGAGGCTTCGGAACCGCCGAGTGCCTCGCCTGCCCCTCTTATTATTGAACAGCCCGCGGTTCCGGCTCCCGCCAGTGCGACGGTGGTCAGCGCAAGAAATTTTCGGCGCGTGGTGCTTGTCATCTCAGTGAACTCCGTTTCGTCGGCATGGGCGATTTCCTGGGGCCACGTGGAACTGTGGTCGCATCGACTACATGGTGAGGCGTTCCTGGTGTATTCGCCGTGCAGAGACGCCGATGCGCCGCAGCAGGCGCTGGTTCGCCAGCACGGCGGGGTTCGGACCCACAATGAAGAACGCGCCCTTCGCGACTGCCTCCGCGGACAGCGTGCGGGCGAGATCTTCACGACGGAACCGGCCCACACTGATGGTGACCCGCATACGGCTACCGAACGCGGCCTGGTACTCCTCGAGCACGTCGCGGTAATAGGCATCTTCTGCGCTGCGTACGGCCCACAGCAGATGAATCCTCCGCGTGGTGTGGTGAGCTGCTGCCAGGCTGAGCAGCGGCGCCACACCCGCGCCCATCCCGACGAGCACGAGCGGAGCCTCGCGGTCCCGCCCCTGGATGATCGATTCGAAGCGACCGAATGGCCCCTCCAGGCGGACGCGGGTTCCCACTTCGACATTGTCGAGGCGCCGGGTGAAGTCTCCGTGCTGCCGAATCGTGAAGGCCAGGGTCTTCTGGTTGTCGTCGGTCACCGAGAAGGGGTGCCATTCCCTACTCACAGAAGACGACCCCTCGAAGCTGAGGAAGAAGAAGTCACCCGGCTGCAGGGCCGCCGCTTTGCTGTCGAGGCCCACCGACACCCTGCGGGTCGCCCCACCGCGCGTTTCGTTGCTGATGACGGTCCCCATCAGATACGTGTCGGGCGCGATCCATTTCTTCCAGACATAGATGCCGAGCGCCATCACTGTGTACAGATCGAAAAGCACCATGAACGCGAAGTACTGATTCACTCTCACGAGCAGGTGGGCGTGCAGCCAGATCATCGCCACGATCACCAGGTTGAGTCGATGAATCCACACGGAGAGCCGGCGGCGGAGGACGGTCTCCAGAAGTCCCTTGACCTTCAGCAGCAGTCTCGACCTGTCGACGAACCACCCACTCATGAAGAACATTGAGTAACACAGCACTGCGAGCGCTCCATAGAACCCCCAATCCCCCAGAACTCGAGCCAGGTGGCTCGGGGAGTAGGAGTTGTCACGGTGCACATATACCGCGGCGATTGCCAGTACGCCGAGTGCTCCATGCAGGCCGTAGATGGCCGGAAGTCCCACGAAACGGTGCAGCCAGGCCGGCCTCACGCTGAGCACGATGGACAACAGCCACCATGTATAGGCAATCAGGCCGAGGAAGACATAGAACTTCAGGAGGTTGGGTTCAGTGGCCACGAACTCGTAGGTGAGAATCAGCGGGAGCGGAAACACCACCGCGAAGCTCCAGAACAGCAGCTTGTGTAGCATC
Organism: Streptomyces pseudoechinosporeus; assembly: GCF_054783935.1. Lineage (NCBI taxonomy): Bacteria > Bacillati > Actinomycetota > Actinomycetes > Kitasatosporales > Streptomycetaceae > Streptomyces > Streptomyces pseudoechinosporeus. The sequence continues at coordinate 9,307 of NZ_BAAGPS010000069.1, read as the reverse complement.
GTCACGACTCCACCCGGGCTGTCCGGTCCGACTCGCTCGACCGTTGTCCGACCTCAGGCGTTCCGGCATCGCCCACAAGGGAAAAACCTTGCCTGCCCGTGTCTCGCACATTTTGCAGATTGACGTAAATGAGTGTTGCCATAGTCAGGGCAGCAACAGCGATCAGGGCAATCGCTTTGCATTTCGGATTCACGTGCAAGCCCTTTTCGGCGAGGGCAACTTGGAGGTCTTACTCATCGAGTTCTCTTCCTGTTTTCCTTGTGTGGATTGCCTGACCGCAGACCCGTTGCGATGTCGATGACCGTCGGCGGTCTCAGTGCGAGCGCAACGCGCACGCGGGCAGGGCGCGACGACCCCAGACCCGTGTCGGTACGTCGGCCCTTGCCGGCCGATCAGGAGAAAAAGATGGGCAGGCGCGGAACATAGGGTGCTTCAAGAGCGTCGACTTCGTCGTCGGTCAGCTCGATGTCGAGCGCCGCGACGGCGTCGGCCAGGTGGTGCGGCTTGGTGGCGCCCACGATCGGGGACGAGATCACTGGGTTCTTGAGCACCCAGGCCAGCGCGATCTGCGCCATGGACACCCCGCGCTCCTCGGCGATCTTCTGCACCGCGTCGACGATGGCCTTGTCGCTGTCGAGGAAGAGCGGCCGGCCGTTCATGTCGACCTGGCGGTCCTCCTCCGACCTGCGCGTCGTACCCTGCTCGCCCCAGGGGCGGGTCACCTTTCCCCCGGCGAGCGGGCTCCACGGGATACTGCCCACGCCCTGGTCTGCGAGCAGGCCGAACATCTCCCGCTCCTCCTCGCGGTGGATCACGCTGTAGTGGTCCTGCATGGACACGAACTTCGTCCAGCCGTTCGCCTCCGCGGCGTGCTGCAGTTTCGCGAACTGCCACGCCCACATCGAGGAGGCGCCGATGTAGCGGGCCTTGCCCGCCTTGACCACGTCGTGCAGCGCTTCCATCGTCTCTTCGACCGGTGTCTCGGGGTCGAAGCGGTGGATCTGGTACAGGTCGACGTAGTCGGTGTCCAGGCGCCGCAGCGAGGCGTCGATCTGCTCCATGACGGCCTTGCGCGAGAGGCCCGCGCCGCCCGGCCCCTGGTGCATGGGCTGGAACAGTTTCGTGGCGAGGACGATGTCGTCGCGCTGGGTGTACTTCCGCAGAGCGCGTCCGACGATCTCCTCGGAGGTGCCTAGGCCGTAGATGTTGGCGGTGTCCCAGAACGTGATGCCGAGTTCGACGGTCTGCCGGAAGATCGGCTCGGCCGCCGTGTCGTCGAGCACCCATGGCATCCGTTTCGCGGGGTCGCCGAAGCTCATGCAACCGAGCGCGATACGGCTGACTTTCAGGCCCGAGGTTCCCAGACGCGTGTACTCCATGACCAACTTCCTCTGACTGATCTGTAGGGCTGTTTGTGGGGCAGATCTGTTGCGCTGATCTGTTGTGCTGATCTGTCGTGGTGCTTGGGCCGACGCCGGCTCAGTAGTAGCGGCCGCCCTGCGGGGTGGGCAGGGCATCGAGTTCGGCGAGATCGTCGGCGCTGAGCCGCACGTCGGCCGCGCCGGCGTTGTCCAGCAAGTACTTGGGCGTCTTGGTGCCGGGGATCGGGACGACGTACTCGCCCTGGGCCAGCACCCACGCCAACGCCACCTGCGCCGGTGTGACACCGATGCGCTCGGCGATCTCGCGGACCTTGTCGGCGATGGCGCGGTTGATCGCCAGGGCGTCGTCCTGGAAGCGGGCCAGGCCGCGCCGGAAGTCCTCCTGCGGCAGGTCGTCGAACGACGTGAACCGACCGGTGAGGAAGCCCTTGCCCAGCGGTGAGTACGGCACGAAGGCGATGCCCTGCTCCTCGCAGTACGGCAGCACCTCGCTCATCCAGTCCCTCGTCCACAGCGACAGCTCGGACTGCACCGCCGTGACCGGGTGCACGGACTGGGCCCGCCTGATCTGCTCGACGCTCACCTCGGACAGACCGATCGCGCGGGCCTTGCCCGCCTCCACGGCTTCCGCCAGCGCGCCCACGCTCTCCTCGATCGGCACATCCGGGTCGACGCGGTGCAGGTAATAGAGGTCCACGTGGTCCGTGCCCAGACGCCCGAGGCTGTCATCGATCGAACGACGAATGTGCTCCGGGCGGCCGTCGACGCCGGTGACCGCACCGTCCTTGCCCAGCACGCCGACCTTGGTGGCCAGTACGGCGCGCTCGCGGTGGCCGTCCGCCAGGGTGCGCCCGATCAACTGCTCGTTCGTGTAAGGGCCGTACACGTCGGAGGTGTCCAGCAGGGTCATCCCCAGGTCGAGGGACTGATGGATCACCGAAACCATCTCGGCCTCGTCGCGCGGGGTCGCCTGGTCGTAGCTGAAGCTCATGCCCATGCAGCCCAGGCCGACGACGCCGACCTGGGGTCCCTTGGTACCGAGGGTGGTGGTGCGCATGCTGTTCGTCCTTTCGGTCTTCGGTGGTTCGGACCGGGGTTCGGTGCGCGGGCGACGCACCGGCCGGGGTGAGTGCTGTGTCAGTCCGCGAACCCGGTACGCGATGCTCCGATCCGTGACGCGTGCGCCGAGTCGGACGCCGCCAGATCAAGCAGGATCATCGCGTCGTACTCGGCGCTGCCAGGCTCGGCGTGGTACACGACCAGCCGGTGGCCGGGGGTGCCTTCCAGCTGCATCGACTGGTAGCCGAGGGTGAGGTCGCCGACGTCCGGGTGGTGGAACGTCTTGCGGCCATAGGAGTGGCCGCGGACGTCGTAGCGTTCCCACAGGCGGGCGAACTCCGGGCTCTTGAGCAGGAGTTCACCGGCGAGCTGGGTGAGGTCGGGGGCGTCCGGGTCGGTGCCGGCCAGGGCCCGCAGGCGGGCTACGCAGCCGCGGACCTGGTTGCCCCAGTCGTCGAAGAGGTCGCGGGCGGTGGGGTGGAGGAAGACGTAGCGCGCGATGTTGCGCTGTCTCGCGGGCCAGTCCTCCATCCCGGCGAGCAGTCGCAGTCCGCCCGGATTCCAGGCCAGTACGTCGCCCGTGCGGCTGACCACGTGCGCGGGCTGGGGCCGCATGGCCTCCAGCAGGAGCTTTACTCCGGGCCGAACGGAGCGGGTGGGGGCGGTGGGCCGTTCCGGAGAGGTACGCGCGGCATGCGCGGCCAGGCTGCGCAGGTGGTCGTGCTCCGGCTCTTCCAGCCGGAGGGCGCGGGCGAGGGAGTCGACGACGGACGGGCTGGGGTGGGTCTCCTTGCCGCGCTCCAGCCGGGTGAAGTAGTCGATGCTGATCCCGGCCAGGGTGGCCAGTTCCTCCCGGCGCAGTCCAGGTGTACGACGCGCGCCGGTACCGGGTGGTAGGCCGACCTCCTCGGGGGTCACCTGGGCCCGTCGGGCGCGCAGGTAGCGCCCCAGCTCGGTGCCGCTGCTGTACCGCTCACGATCCATGTCTTCCGAGTGTGGGGACGACACGACTTGGGCGGAAGGCGGATGGGGTGCCCTGTCACGGCACTGAACAGCACTCCGGGCTACAGCGCGGTCTGCCACATGGCGAGCCAGAGGCGCAGGCTTGACGTTCATAGAACATCTCCGTTCCCGGCAGCCGCGCACCACGACGATCCAGCTCGTGACCGCGCTCGGCCGGGCGGTGGACGACCTCGGCGCGCCGGAGGTGCTCGTCTACACCGCTGACCACCGAGTGACGGCGCGTCCCACGACTTCGAGGCGGCGCGCCGTCCGCTCGCAGGCGGTTCGCGTGCCCCGCCCGGCCTCACCTCCCGCCATAGCGGCGCCTGTTCGGTGCGTCTGTCAGTCGTAGTCCTCGATCCGCCATTCGTCGTGCCAGTCCACGAAGGCCATTTCTCCCTCGAAGCGCAGGGGCAGCCAGACGTAGTCCGCGATGGAAGTGTCGGAGTCGAGCAGTTCCGGGGGGAGGGCGGCAGGGGTGTCGGAGGCGTCCTCCGTGGTGTCGCCGGAGTAGCGCCTGCGCATTTCTTCCTGGATCGGCTCGGCCAGCTCGGGTGCCAGGTGGGGCAGCCACCTGTCGGCCAGGGCGATGTAGAGGTCCTTCTTGTGCGGATGCTTGAACACCGAGCTGATCTGGGAGCGGTACGACGTCCCGGAGGCGTCCTGGGGATGCGGGTCCCCCAGCACGGTCCACGGGCCGTGGAAGGTCCGCGCGACGGCCACCTCCGACGGGTTGGGGGCGTAGCCGGTGGTGCCCGAAGTGATCAAGTAGTGCAGCCCGTTGCGTGTGAAGTGCGCCGGTGCCTCACGGACGTACGGCGGGTGCGGGTGGGGGAAGTGGGTGGAGTAGTAGCCGGTGACGTTCGTGTAGTCGTCGGTCAGGTCGGCGCAGATCAGCTCGCTGTGCACGCGCTCGAAGTAGTAGTACGCCTTGCCGTCGTCGGGATGGACGGCGAGGTCGAAGTCGCCGGCGTTCATTCCGAGCGGGCGCAGCCCCGTGCGGACGACGCGGTAGGGGCCGAGGAAGTCGTCGGCGACGAGGACGGTGCTGGTCTGGGTGTTCCCCTCGCCCATGATCTTGATCCAGCACACGTACTGCTTGGTGGCGGCGTTGAAGACGATGTGAGGGCGGTCGACCTGCTGGGCCGGGTGGAGGGGGGAGTTCGGGTTGCCCGGCTCGGGCGGGATGATCAGCCCGCGGTCCTCCCAGTTGTAGAGGTCGGTGGAGGCGTAGCAGCGGATTCCCCAGTGCCAGATTCCGCTGCCGGGCTTCGTCCGCTCCTTGTTCTCGCCGTACCAGTAGAAGGTGCCGTCGACGTACGTGATCGACCCGCCGTGCGCCTGGATGCGGTGGCCGGCTGTGTCGTACCAGACCTGGCCCGGGCGTATGGACGACTGGGGCGATGGCGGTGTGGTCGTCACTTCGAACTCCCCTGCACGGTGTCGAGTGCGTCGACGAGCTGCCAGACGGACCGGGCTCGGGCGTAGGCCGCGTACCGGGAGATGTTCGGGTTGGCCACGAACCAGGACTCCGGCGTGGCGAAGGCATGGCCCTTGGTCGTGGCGCCGTCGTCGTAGATCCGGTTCGCCACGGCTTCGCTCATCTGCAGGGCCTTGGCGATGAGTTTCCCGTCGCCGGTCGCGCGGCCGATGTGCACGGCGGCCGCCGTCGCCATCCAGGTCGTGCCGGGCCACACGTCGGCGATCTCCGGGACGAAACGGCCGGTGCCAGGCTGGGCGTAGTCCATCGGGTACGGCTTCAGGTTCTCGTCGAGGATGATCGGCGGGCCTACGGGAACGCCGTTGGCGTCCTTGGGCGCCAGGAAGGCGTCCAGGGTGTTGTGCCAGTGCTGGCGGGCACGCCGCAGGTCGATCAGATCCGGCAGACCGAGCTGGGAGGCGACGCACTGGGCGTAGAACGCGTCCAGGAAGGCCGCGTCCTTCGGCAGTACCGGCTTCTTGGCGCCGAAGATGTCGCCGGTCCGTCCGTCGATGCCGCCGGTGCCGTCGCAGTAGCGGTAGCGCCCGGTCTTGGGGTTCCAGAAGATCTCCTCGAACTCCTCCTTCGCCGCCGCGAGTTCGGTGTCGATCTCTTTCTGGACCGCGGGCGTGGCCTCGGGAACGCCGAGGGCCCTGGCCTTGGGAGTGAGCGTCGACAGGATCTGCAGCGAGAGCAGATACAGCTGGCAGTTGTAGATGCCGTGCCCGTTGACCAGGAGCTGGTCGTAGGTGCTCGGCGGGTTGTTCGACGGCGGGTCAGCCGGGAGGTGGGAGCCGGGCGGGCGGAAGAACTGTGAGTGCTTCAGCGTCCGCAGCATCTGGGGATACCCGTAGGTCAACAGGCTCCTGTCGCCGGTCTCCTGGTACAGCGCGTACACCCGGTAGATGAGCTTGTGGAAGCAGTCCCGGAACGCATCGCCGCCCGCGGGATCGAAGAGCTTGCCGAGGTCGTCGGTGCCTGGAGGCGGTGCGCCGAAGACGGGTTCGGACGTTGCCGATGGGGCGCCCTGGTTGGCTCCGGTCGCGTTGATGAACGGACCTGTGTCGAACATGATCTGCTGGGGCACCCGCCCCCACCGGTCCTGCTTGGTCAGCTGCAACCAGGCGCGCAGGCGCCCGAGTTCGATGTTGGGGAACAGCTTCGTGTACAGCAGGTACCCGAAGCTGTCGACGTCCATCTCGTTGGCCGGTGCGCCGCCGCTTCCGGCGTCGATGGTGTAGAAGAGGTGGGTGCCGGGGATCTCCGCGCCCAGGCGAGGCCCGCCGGGAGCGGGAGTTATGGTATTTCTGACCAGGCCCGCCTCCCAGAACGAAGCGTTGAAGACCATCCCGAACAGCTCGTTCAGGGCCGCCTTCCGCAGCCACACCGGGTACTTCGGGTTCTCGGCGATCGGCTTCCACCACGCCTCGACAGCGGCGAGGGAGTCGTCGCGCCGTGCCAGCTCGCGCTTGGCGATGGTGAAGGCCTGCTTGAAGGGATACGAGTTCGGGACGTAGCCGTTGGTGGCCGTCGAGGTGGCGCCGAGGAACTCGGTGTAGCGGCGCATCCAGACGGCCCGGCCGCTGGGTGCGGCGTCGTAGTACACCTGGGGGAAGTCCCAGGACAGGGCGTACCGGACGGTGGTCTTCTGGCCCGGCCGCAGCTGCACGGTCACGGCGACGGCGCCCGCCGAATCCGAGTCGTCCAGGGCACTGTTCGGCAGCCTGCCCGTGGAGGAGAACGGCTCGTAGATGTCGCTCCCGTCGCCTGCCCCGTTCCACGAAGTGACGTACGTCAGTTTCTGGCCGGTGGCCGGCAGGGCGGCGATGGTCCACTCCGACTTGTAGGAGTCGGGCGTGTTCGTCCGGTGGTCCGAGCCCAGCGTCACGCCGGCGACACCCGACCGGGCGTCGGTGTCGAAGCGGCTGTAGAGCCCGGTGCGCGTCGTGCCCGACGGATGCGGAGAGGCGTTGGGGAAGGTGAACATCACCGAGAGGTCGACCGTCTTCGTGGTGGGGTTCGCCAGTTCCACGTCGAAGAAGGCCACCGGCATGGAGGTGCGTTCGTCCTCGCCGGCCACGATCGGCGACCAGAACCGCATGGACACCTGTGACCGGAACACGTTGTAAGAGGTCCAGCCGAACGGGTACAGCGCGGCATAGGTGCCGTCGCCGGGGTTCAGCTGGTTCCACTGCGGAAGAACCCCGGCGAAATCCCGCTGCGGAGCGATGTGGTCGTGCCGCGTGGCGAGGGTCTTGGCGGTCGGGCCGCCCGAGGCACCCGTGACCTGCTCACGGACGTGGAAGGCCGCCTGGGGCAGCGTGCGCATGTCCCACCAGTCCGACGCCTGTGAACCGCCCATGCTCCATGGCCCGAACGTCCCGAACAGGTTGTAGTGGAACGAGCCGGCGCCGACTCCGCCGAGCGGGATGCCCAGACCGGGCACGCTCATGCCGCCCGCGGATCCGCGCAGGCCCGAGGATTCGCCGGTGCGGCACTCCGGGTCGGCCCCCGCCTCGCAGGGGCCATCCGGTGCGAGGCCCCAGTCGCGGACGTACGCCGCCTCCGGCACCCTCGCCGCGTTCAGAGGTGACGCGTGGGCGCTCGGGGTCGAGGGAAGGGCCGGCAATCCACCGAACTCGCCTGCGGCGACGAGCCCGGCCACGGAGAGCGCGCCCGCGCCCCCGCGCAGGAAAGCCCTGCGCGGGAAGCCTCCGCCCTCGCGTGTCGTGTTCGGTTCGGACCTGTCCTGCGGCTCCATGGCAGTCCTTTCGGGGGTACTGGTGGGGGGAATGCGTCCAGGGGTGGGTGATGCGTATAGGGGAGTGGGTGGTGCGTGTACTCAGAGGGCGGTATGTGAGTTGATAAGCGATTTGCCGTCACCTGAACGGATGAGGCTGCGGTATCCCAGGCGGTCGACGGGCTCGGCCGTGCTGGGCTGAACACCGTGAGCGAGCGCAAGCCCTACAAGACCGACCTGTCCGACGAGCAGTGGACGCTGATCGAGCCGGTGATCGCCGCGTGGAAGGCCGCGCACCCATCGGTCAGCGGCCACCGGGGCCGGTACAAGATGCGGGAGATCGTCAACGCGCTCCTCTACCAGGGCCGCACCGGCTGCCAGTGGGACCTGCTTCCGCACGACCTGCCGCCACGCGGCGCGGTGATGTACTACTTCACCAAGTGGCGCGACGACGGCACCGACCAGACCATCCACGACCTGCTGCGCTGGCAGGTGCGGGAGAAGGCGCGGCGGAAGGCGGACCCGAGCCTGGTGGTGCTCGACACCCAGAGCGTGCACGCGGCGGCCGGGGTGCCCGCGGAGTCGACGGGGCGTGATGCGGCAAAAAAAGTACCGGGCCGCAAGCGCGGCCTGGCCGTTGACGTGTTGGGCCTGGTGATCGCGGTGGTGGTGCTCGCCGCGTCCGTGCACGACAACGCCGCCGGCATCGCGCTGCTGGACAAGGTCACCGCCGACACCGACACCGTTCAGAAGGCCCTGGTCGACCAGGGCTTCAAGAACGCCGTCGTCGCGCACGGGGAGAAGGTGGGCATCGAGGTGGAGATCGTCGAGCGCAACCCGGCCCAGACCGGGTTCGTGCCGATCCCTAAACGGTGGATCGTGGAACGCGCCTACGGGATCTTGATGCTGCATCGCAGGCTGGTGCGCGACTACGAGCACCTGCCGCGCAGTTCGGAGTCGAGGGTGTACTGGGCGATGACCGCGGTGATACTGCGCCGGCTGACCGGGGCCACCGCAGCGGCCTGGCGCAGCGCATGACCGGCGGGGAGCTGACCCTCGGGGCGGTGCTGGCGCGGCTGGAGGAGCGGGAGGGGGAGATCGCCGCGCAGGCCGAGACGACGAGGGAGCAGATCGCGCAGCTGACCGCACGGCTGGACGAACTCGGCCGGGCCGCCGAGGAGGTCCGGATCACCCGCAAGACGCTGCTGGAGCTGCCCGATCCGCCGCCGCCCGCGCCGCCGGTCCCGCAGCTGCCGGACCATCCGGCCTACCAGCAGATCATGGCGGTGTTTGCCGCGGCCGACGCGCCGCTGCGGGCGCGGCAGGTGTGCGAGGCGATGGACCTGGAGATCGCGCCCAACAACATCAACAACACCCGCCTGAAGCTCAAGCGGCTGACCGAGCGCGGAATCCTGGTCGAGACCGAACAGGGCTTGTTCACCCAGCCGCGGCCGTAGCCGCCCGGCGACGTCGCGGCCAGCCCGCTCACCCCTCCCGAGAGCGCGAACCGCACATCAACTCACGTACCGCCCTCTGAGTCCGGACGCCATCAAGACGCCGACAGAAGCAAGTGCGGCGATTCTGTTCATGTTTCCCACTGCTGTTCGTCCTTCGGCCAAGCGGCGACCGTGCTAGTGGATCTTG